>CAYLSF010000973.1:0-3357 GCA_964385675.1 uncultured Saprospiraceae bacterium | reverse complement strand
TATTTTACTGTTTCAATTAAAATGAATTTTATCAATATAAGTATATAAGGAAAATGGGAAAAATTAAAGGGGAAGTCGAAAGACTTCCCCTTCTTTATTTTTATAGAAATACTAGTCACTTTTTAACTAGTCAATCACTATTTCTCTTCTGCTCTCTTAGCTCTCTGCATCAAATTTTCCCTGTCTCTTTTACGAGCTTTATATAATTCAAAGCGAGTAGGTTGTTCTCTAGGTGGCCAATAGTTATTATTAGTTTCTACATCTGCTGTTTCTAAAAATGGGTCTAAAGTCATTTGTTTTACTTTTTTAGGCGTAACAAAAACCTTAGTCACTTGCTTATGTGGGTACATTCTCCAGATCTCAGCAGGAATATGTCTAACTTCTTTTTCACCATCTTCATACTCTAACTCTACAATTAAGGGCATAACTAATCCTCCAATATTTTTAAACGTTACTTCATAGTAATGACTTCCTTCTTGAAGCATGGCTTGTTCTTCTTTAGATAATCGACTTACATAACGTTTGTAGTCTGCTCTATCCAACTTAGAAATATCTAATGGATCATAACTATTATAAAAATCTTTCGTAGAAGGATCTTGCTCTGTGATAGTCTGAGGAATAGCCTTTTCATTACGAATATCTGAAATATGCTTAGGCTTATTATCTCTTAGCTTCCGAGCTATTGGATTTTCTACATCTGGGTTTTTAGTGCTTAATTCAAACCATTTTACTTTATCAATTGAAATATCCACATTTTCAGTAGTGTAAAACCAACCTCTCCAAAACCAATCTAGATCAACGCCTGAAGCATCTTCCATAGTTCTAAAAAAGTCTGCTGGGGTAGGGTGTTTAAACATCCATCTTTGAGCATATGTCTTAAAAGCATGATCAAATAATTCTCTACCCATGATTGTTTCTCTCAATATATTCAATCCAGCAGCAGGTTTACCATAAGCATTATTTCCAAATTGAAAAATAGATTCAGAATTCGTCATTATAGGTGTAATGTTGTTTTCATTACCTCTCATGTAATCCGTAATTTTCCATGCAGGGCCTCTACGAGAAGGATACCCTCTTTCCCACTCTTGCTCTGTTAAATACTGTACAAAAGTGTTTAATCCTTCATCCATCCATGTCCATTGACGTTCATCAGAATTTACGATCATTGGGAAAAAGTTATGACCTACCTCATGAATAATTACACCTATCATTCCATATTTGGTTCTAGCTGTATAAGTTCCATCTTTTTCAGGACGTCCAAAATTGAAGCAAATCATAGGATACTCCATACCAATTTTAGCTGCATGAACAGAAATAGCAACAGGGTATGGATAATCAAATGTATATTTTGAATAACATCTTAAAGTGTGTGCTACTACTTTTGTGGAATACTGTTCCCATAAAGGATTACCCTCTTTGGGGTAGTAAGACATTGCCATTACGGTTCTATTTCCAAAAGGAACACCAATAGCATCCCAAATAAATTTACGAGAAGTGGCAAAACCAAAATCTCTAACATTTTCTGCATGATATATCCACGTCTTTTTATCCTTAGATTTCGTTTTTTCCTTCTTAGTCGCCTCTTTTTGAGATACAATAATTACAGGTTCTTTAGCTGTCTTAGCCTCCTCAAATAGCTTTTGCTGTTTTTTTGTTAGTATATCATCTGGGTTCTGAAGTTCTCCTGTAGAAGCTACAATATGGTCAGAAGGTACAGTAATACTTACTTTATAATCCCCAAACACTAATGCAAATTCTCCTCTACCTAAGAATTGTTTATTCTGCCATCCATCTACTTCATCATAGACTGCCATTCTTGGGAAAAATTGAGCAATAGTGTACAAGTAATTATCATCTTCAGGAAAATACTCATATCCTGAACGCCCTCCAATTTTCATTCTATCATTAATATTATACCACCATTTTGTTTTAAATACAAATGATTCACCAGTCTTTAAAGGTTGAGGTAAATCAATACGCATCATTGTTTTATTGATAGTGTAGGGGAGTGCTTTATCAGATTTATCTTTAACATAATCTATTTTAAATCCACCATCAAAATCACTTCCATGTAATTGTTTGATATTCTTTAAAGGCATTCTTTTACTAATCTTACTCTCTTTAATCTTATATGTATCAGAATCCTTTGCCCTCATGTTTTGATCCAACTGTACCCATAAGTAAGTCAAAGCATCAGGTGAATTATTAAGATAAGTTACTTCTTGATCGCCATAAATTCTTTGTTTTTCATCATCCAATTCTATCTTCATCACATAGTCAGCTTTTTGCTGCCAATATTCATGTCCAGGGGCTCCTGCACCATTCCGATAAACATTTGGAGTCGGTAATTCGTGATCTAACTGTTTGAATTTGTTGTTGTTTAAATAACTCTGTCCAAAAATGAGCAAAGGACAAAAAACTAACATAATATACAGAATAACCTGTAAACTTCGTTTCATAATTGTCTGTTTAATGATTTAGAATACTAGATTTATTAAATTGTCAAATTTACTATTAACAATAATATTCTATATCTTTTAGTTGTCAAAAGTCTCTTGTTTTAACGGAGAATATTTAAACTGTCTAATTATGACATTTATTAAAAAATTAGAATTGTTTCACGTGAAACATTACATATATAAGCTAATCATTTTATCAATTACTTTGATTGCTTTTAATAGTTCTACAAGTGTGCACCCAATACATATTAGTGTTACTAAAGTTGACTACAAAACAAAACAACAACGCTTAGAAATATCAATTAAAGTTTTTGCAAACGATTTGGAAGATGGAATAGAAGATCTAACGAATAATCCTATCCACTTAAATATTGAGAAAGAATCAGAAAATGCAGATAAAAAAATAGCAGATTATTTAGATTACAACTTCGTAATACATACCAGTCGTAACGAGAAATTACCACTAACATTTATTGGCAAAGAATATAAAGAGGATGCAATTTGGTGTTATTTAGAAGGAGAAATACTCCCTAGTAGCAAATCTTTAAGTATTACAAATTCTATATTAAATCCTTACTTCGAAGACCAACAGAACTTCATTCACTTTTATAAAGACAAGATGAGAACAAAGTCTATTATCTTAAAGAATAACAAGATAGAAGCACAAATTAATTTATAAACACACTTCAATGTTTCACGTGAAACATTGAAGTGATAATTTTAAAGTTACACACTCACAAGCCAACTATACTTGTTTCTACTAAATACCCTTATCTCCTATAAGAAGTAGACATGAAATACAATCAAAAAGGACAATGTGTTATTAAAATCAATATTTTTTAGTAATATTGTTTTACAAATAACATTAATAAATTGAATGAAATTTTATGTGCTTTCT
>CAYLSF010000972.1:0-3360 GCA_964385675.1 uncultured Saprospiraceae bacterium | reverse complement strand
TATTTAATTGAACATCATTTGAGCTTATACAATTTCATTGGATTCCTAAAATTATATAAAATGGTGTTATTTTTCTATTAAAATCAATTAAGGAGAACGAATAGTTTAGTTATATTAATTTGTGAGACGTTGTCTCACAATTTTAGTTGTAAGGATTGACTACACTTTTCTAACTCACCGTCATTCCCGTGCAGACAGGAATCTCACGAATATTCGTAACGAATATATTTGGGATTCCTGTCTGCACAGGAATGACGGTACGTATCTAGGTTTTAAGCAAAAAAGCGATAACATAAAAACCTTCTAAAGAAACCAATACCATAAATGATTGGTTTATTCCTAATGAAATGGTAACTTTATTGAGGATAAAATTATAGCAACATATATCTACTATTATGCTTGGAAATTTAGATAATGAGGTCATTTTTAAAAAAGCGTTTACCAATAAAATTGTGTTTACGGCTTTTGTAAAAGATATTTTGGGTATTGAGATAGAGGTGGATAAAATTGAGACGGAGAAAAAATTCACACCTAAGGTAGGATATGTGGATTTTGAGCTAGATATTTTTGCAGAAAGCATTGATAAACGAGTTGCTATTGAAATTCAACGGGTTGAATATGATCACCATTTTGATAGATTTTTGCATTATTTTTTAATGCTTATTATAGAACAGCAGCGTAGTGCAAAGGAATATAATATTCAACAAACGGTCTATTTAATAGTCGTTTTAACTGCTCCTTACACCATAGATGAGAAAAATGGTAAACCAATAAAAGATGAAGTTTTATTGATTGATTTAAATCCCAAAACCTTGCAAGGTGAACTAAGGGATTTATATGGTCATCAGTTTGTTGCCTTAAATCCAAATCATCCTAATAAAGATACCCCTCAAAGAATTAGAGATTGGCTAGATTTAATCTATCAATCAATCCATAGTCCTGACAGACCTGTATTAAACACTAGAAATATTGGTATCAAAAAGGCTATTGAACTTATTAGTTTTGATAACTTGACCCCTGCCGAAAGGACAGCGGCTAAAAATAAAGAAGCAGCAAAAGTTACCGTGGCAAAAATAGGAAATGCAAGAGCAATTGAAATAGCAGAGAATTTAATGAAGGAAGGATTGAGCGATGAACTAATCGCCAAAGTAACTAAATTTAGTCTTGCTAAAATTCAGGCAATACGGGAAGGGATTGGAAAATAATCTACTCTATATTTACTGCTTACTCATATCATTAAATGAGTCGTCTATACCTCTCACTATCAAAAGCCAATAAAAACCAACTATGAAATACCTAAAACCGCTATATCCATTTATTATAGGTGTGGTCGTTTTGTTATTAACACCATCCTTGAGTGATTTAGCAGTTACTAATCTTATCACACAATTGGTCTTATTTGGATTAGTCGTCTGTGTGCCGATTTGGAAAACAGGGCGACTATCGTATGTGGATATTGGCTGGCCTTTGGGGTTGGCGTGTATTGGTATATTGACGCTTTTATTTAGTGAAGGCTATGTTTGGCGGGTTCGTATTGTGGGGGGGATTTATATTTTTATTGGTTTACGGATGGGACTCGGTGCATTGCAATTGTGGTGGAAAGGGTATTTGCAAAAAGAATTTCCTCGTTATCAATATCAACGCCGCCGTTGGGAACGAGCGGGCAAGACGAATACTTTATTGGCGATGCAAGTTGATGCCTTGTCGCAAGGTTTGGCGAATGCTTCTTTTTTAGCGTTTCCTGCTTTTATTATTGGTTCAAATCCTAACCCTAGTTTTTCAGTTTTTGAAATCATTGGCTTGGTGCTATGGGGTTTAGCCTTTTTAATGGAAAGTGTGGCTGATGCTCAGAAGTTAAGTTTCTTACGACAAATGTCTAAATTGGGCAAGAAAAATCAAGTCTGTCGAGTCGGTTTGTGGCAGTATTCTAGACATCCCAACTACTTTGCGGAATGGATGGTTTGGAATGCTTTGGTAATTATGACGATTCCATCGTGGTTTGCCCTTCAAGAAATAGAAGTGATATGGGTTTGGATATTGTTAGGATTAGGGTTATTGTTTGTTTCTAGGATTATGTATTTGTCATTGGTTTACTTAACAGGAGCTGTACCTTCTGAATTTTATTCGTTACAAAAACGCCCCGATTATAAGCGGTATCAAGAGGAGGTGAATATGTTTTTCCCAGATAAGCCGAAACAAGGAGATGCTCAGTAATTATTTTGCATTTTTAATCCCATAGCTTAAAAATGTTTTATTCAATCGTTAATTAAAATCAGTATAAGATGTTTTCAAAAAATTATCCGAACGTAGCTTGGTGGATTAATACACATGGTTGGGTAGAGTTAGGAAGTGATGAGTATAGTAGTTCTTGGTTGAGAATGTTGGACGAGGGTGGAACATGCTGGGAAGATGAAGGTTCTAGTTCGCTTGACGATGCTTTAACTGCCGCAGATAAGTGGTTGTCGGATGAAATTCAAGATAGATTTGGAGAGCAACCGCCTAAATTGTATAATTAAGTAGCTTCATCTATTTTAATCTACTTTGTTTTGAAAGGTTGGTATAAGAATCATTTTTATGATAGCTTATCAAAAAGTCTTTCAATAGATAAAGTTCAATGTACTTTGAAAAACATTAAATGCCAATCACTTTAATATTAAAATTGAAAGAACCTTCAAACAAGATTTAAAAAATCAAAAGTTCAAGCAACAATTTGAACTAAGCCTAGAACACTTTATCTAAAGTTTCCTTCGTAAATCAAAAAAGCACCACCCTCTAACGAAGATGATGCTTCAAACAAGATTTACTACGACTCGTAATCTGTGGACTAACTGTTAACGCTCTTTTGCAAATCTGCCATCCACGTCATGTAATAAAATAAGGCAATTAAAACCAAAACAATTAAAGTGAACAATATCCAAAAGAAAAAATCCGAAAACTGTAAAGGGTGATAAACGGTACCATAATCCACTACAGGTCGTTGAATCGGATTCCCTGTAATGACACCTGCAGCTTTGGGCGTACTTTCTGACTTTATATAAGCCAATATTGCCCCAATTTCTTCGTCATTTACGGTTTGATCGGGCATGATGACTTGATTATACTCTGCAAATAAAGCAGTAGCTGTAGCATCGCCCGACTGAATCAAGGATTGTGAACTTTTCACAAATTGATACAACCAACTACTATCCCGCCGCTCCGTGACACCTTTTAAAGCAGGCCCAACTAAGGATTGATCTATACTGTGACAAGCCTTACAATTTTGTTTAAATAAAGCCTTTCCATCTATGGCGTCATCAGCAGTACTCCAAAAAGGCAACACAACTAAAACAATCAACAATATCTTTTTCATGATGTATTTTT
>CAYLSF010000971.1:0-3361 GCA_964385675.1 uncultured Saprospiraceae bacterium | reverse complement strand
CAACACATCAAAAATGAATATAACATCAATTATAAAATCCATTCGGGACATTATGCGAAAAGACGTAGGGGTCGATGGAGATGCACAGCGGATTTCGCAAATGGTTTGGATGCTTTTTCTCAAAATATTTTCGGATAAGGAAGAAGAATGGGAACTAACGCTTGACGACTACGAAAGTCCGATTGAGGCACAATTTAAATGGGAAAATTGGGCGGCAGATGATGAGGGCTTAACGGGTGAGGAACTCATGGAATTTATTGATACCAAATTATTCCCTGCGCTCAAAGCCATTGATACCACGATTTCTGACCAAGCGAAGATTGTAAAAGCCGTCTTTAGGGATACCTACAATTACATGAAAAACGGAACGCTTTTCCGTCAGGTGATCAATGAGATTGATAAAATTGATTTTAATAGCAGCAAAGACAGCCATGTTTTTAATGATATTTACGAAACGATTTTAAAAGAACTGCAATCCGCAGGTTCTTCGGGGGAATACTATACCCCTCGGGGCGTGACACAATTTATAGTAGATATGGTGAACCCACAATTGGGCGAAACCGTGCTTGATCCTGCTTGTGGAACGGGTGGTTTTTTGACTTGTGCAATTGACCATGTGCGTAAGCAAGTCAACACCCCTAAAGCAACTCAGACGCTTCAAGCGTCCATCAAAGGCGTAGAGAAAAAACCATTGCCGCACTTGCTTTGTACCACCAATTTAATGTTGCATAAATTTGATGTGCCTGCCGTAAAGCGGGGTAATATGCTGTCCCAACCCTATGCCGATTGGTCAGCAAAAGATAGGGTCAATGTCGTCTTATCCAATCCACCCTTTGGAGGAACAGAAGAAGATGGAACAGAAAATAACTTTCCGCAAAAGTTTAGAACCAAAGAAACCGCTGACCTCTTTTTAGCACTGATTATCAAAATTTTACGCCAAAATGGTCGAGCGGGAGTCGTCTTGCCAGATGGCAGTCTATTTGGGGAAGGAGTCAAAACCCGCATCAAGGAGGAACTGATGACCAAATGCAATCTACACACCATTGTCCGATTGCCCAATGGCGTATTTAATCCTTACACCTCCATCCGTACCAATTTGTTATTTTTTGATAAGGGGACTGCAACCCAAGAGATTTGGTACTACGAAATGCCCTATCCAAAGGGTATTAAAAGTTTTAATAAAACCCGACCGATTCATATCAAGGATTTTGATGCCATCAAAAAATGGTGGAACAACCGCGCCGAAAATGAATACGCTTGGAAGGTCACTGCTGCCGACATCAAGGCGAAAAACTATAACTTGGATAGCAAAAATCCGTATGTAGCAGAAGAACATTTGGCATCGCCCGAAGAACTGCTAGCACAATACCTTGCTGTATCCAACGACATCAAAAACATTCAAGATAACATCATTCAAACACTTTCAAAGGTTTTATAACAAAGCGAAGCGTCCGTCAATCGTCCACCGTTCACCGTCAACCGTTAAAAAATGAAAAATTTCCATCAACTCACCTTACATCCTGACAATGCCAAACAGCTTAAAGCCTTGATTTTGGACTTGGCGGTGCGAGGAAAACTAACGCAACAATGGCGGCAAGAAAACCCCGATACACCCAATGCTCAAATTTTATTGAATAATATTAAAGCCGAAAAGCAACGTTTAATCGCAGAAAAGAAGATTAGGAAAGGAAAGCCTTTACCTCCGATTGAAGTAAACGATATTCCTTTTGATATACCTAATAATTGGGTTTGGTGTCAACTAGGAGAAATAACGACTATTAAAGGAGGGAAAAGAATACCTAAAGGATTTACATTTTCAGAGTTTCCTACAGAACATATTTATATTAGAGTTACTGATATGAAAAATGGAACCATAATTTCCAATAAATTGAAGTATATTTCTAGTGAAATTTACAGTAAAATAAATAATTATACGATTTCAAAAGATGATTTATATATAACAATAGCAGGTACAATTGGTGATGTTGGAATCGTTCCAATAAAATTTCATAATATGAATTTAACCGAAAATGCTGCTAAAATTATTTTTACTCATACGAATAAAATATTTCTAAAAACATTTTTACAAGCTAATTTATGTAAACATCAATTTTTAGCTAAAGTTAAAAAAATGGCACAACCAAAATTAGCTTTAAAAAGGATAAATACGACTAAATTCCCCCTCCCCCCACTCCCCGAACAAAAAGCCATTGTAAAAATCGTATCGGATTTATTTCAATCCATAGATGCTTTGGTGACTAAAACGCAAGAACGGATAGCGATACAATCGGATTATGTAAGGGCTATTTTACGGCAATTGGAAATAGGCGATACGGCACAAGTTTGGCAGCAACTTGTACCGCAGTTTCCTACTTTTTTTAATACCGTCGCTAGTGTAAAAGCCTTACGGCAAACCATTTTACAATTAGCCGTGCAAGGTAAACTCACGCAACAATGGCGGCAAGCCAACCCCGATACGCCTTCTGCTACCGAACTGCTCCAACAAATTAAAGCCGAAAAACAGCGATTAATCGCTGCTAAAACCATTAAAAAGGAAAAGGCATTACCGCCTATTGATTCAGCAGCTATTCCTTTTGAATTGCCAGAGGGGTGGGTTTGGTGTAGGTTTCAATCAATAATCAAAGATCTTAGATACGGAACTTCAAAAAAATGTGGATATAATTTAGGAAATACACTTATTCTAAGAATACCAAATATATCAAAAGGAAAGTTAAAATTAACTGACATCAAATCAACCGATTTTAGTACGAAAGAAAAAAAGGATTTAAAATTAAATATTGGTGATTTATTAATTATTCGTTCTAATGGTAGTTCAAATTTAGTAGGAAGAAGTGCCGTAGTCACAGTAAATGGGTATTCATTTGCTGGGTATTTAGTCCGTATTCGTAATTTTTACGATAAAATAGATACAAATTTCCAACACTTAGTTTTAGAAAGTCCTTATCTCAGAAAAGCAATCGTAGTGCCTCTACGAACTACAAGCGGTGTGAAAAATATAAATAGTACTGAAATTTCAAGGTTACCATTCCCCCTCCCGCCTCTTTCCGAACAAAAAGCCATAGTCGCACAAGTCGAAACCTTACTTAGCTACTGTGATACTTTAGAAGCAGCGATAGTCCAGCAAGGGGAACGGGCAGCGGATTTGATGAAGGGGCGTATTCGGGAGGTTTTGGAGGGGTAGGTATTCGTATCTTCATGCGAGAGCTATCGGGATAGCTAAGAAAAAATTCCTGACGCAAAATTTCGTGTTTTATTTTTTTTACCCTAAGCAAAAATTGATTTAAATTGGCGTTATTAAAAATTGATTAATTGTTTATTAATCAAAGATTTATATAAGCAG
>CAYLSF010000970.1:1943-3363 GCA_964385675.1 uncultured Saprospiraceae bacterium | reverse complement strand
CCCTCCATCGGGTAGCACATAAGCACCATTTATCACCGGGTTTTAAGCCTGGAAAACGATATTCAGGACGAGGTGTACATAAATCATTTCCATTACACAAGGTGAAGTTTAAAAATTCTTTGGTCATTTTGGCACAAACTACATGAACGCCATAATCTCCATGATCTGTATCACAGCTACCATTTCTATAATATCCCGTCATCGGATCGGTGCAACAAGATTTTAAATCTGTACCCAATACGTTTTTAGCAAAGACTTTCTTTTCCGTCGTTGTCATAGTGTTTGATTGTTGTGATGTGGAATAGAAACTGTAACTAACCAATAATAGCATACAGCCTCCTATCCATCCCATTAGTTTTAGCATGATATTGATAGTTTTGGGAGTAAACAGGAGAATGGAGGGATGGTTCTTATTGCCATATTGCTTTATTGTCATATTGTTATCAAATATTCGGAGAACAATATGACAATAAAACAGTAAGACAATAAATTAATAAGCCTACTCCTGAAAATAAATCCGCTTCACTCGATCCGAAATATTAGTAAATACCTCATAAGGAATGGTATTCAGTCGTTTGGCTACTTTTTGAATGGATAACTCTTTTCCAAATATAATAACTTCATCGCCTTCTTTGGCTTCTGGAATATGCGAAATATCAATCATACACATATCCATACAGACATTACCAATGACAAAAGCCTCTTGACCATGTAGCCACACACTACCTTTTCCATTACTAAAGGCACGAGGAAAACCATCAGCATAACCAATACTAATCGTTGCCATTCGCATGGAACGGAGTACTTTTCCTCTGCGATTATAACCTATGGTTTCACTTCTTTCGAGGTTTTTGATTTGTGAAATAGTGGCTTTTAACGTACTTACCATTTCTAGTTTGGCTTGAACTTCAGGATTGCTATCTAAACCATACAGACCTATTCCCAAACGAACCATATCATGATGAAATAAGGAAAAACGACTGATAGCACTAGAGTTACAAAGGTGTTGAAGGGGTTGATCAATTTGTTGTTTGGTCAATAAGCCTATGGACAATTTAAAGTACATATTCCCAAATAAATTACCCTGTTCATAGGAAAATGCATCATGGTCTGGATTATCACTACTCGCTAAATGAGAAAAAATAGAGGCAATTTTGAGTTGTGTATTGTCATTTAAAATCTGGATTAATTGATCTAAATGTGCTTCTTCAAATCCTAAACGGTGCATTCCTGTATCCAATTTGATATGAATAGGGTAGGGGAGTTCAACAGCATACGATTGAAGTGTTGTTATAAAATTATGTAAGACCGAAAAATTATAAATTTCAGGTTCTAGTCGATGTCGAATCATGGCATCAAAACTGGAGACTTCTGGATTGAGTACCATTATGGGTAATTGTACACCTGCTTGCCGCAGGGC
>CAYLSF010000970.1:0-1933 GCA_964385675.1 uncultured Saprospiraceae bacterium | reverse complement strand
TATAAGAAACGGCTAGATAATCAACCCCTTGGTATTCTAGTAATTTTGCGATTTCATCACTACCACTGCCATAAGCAGATGCCTTGACCATAACCATAATTTTGGTTTCTGGTTTTAGCATACTTTTATAGACATTGAGGTTATTGATAAAGGCGTTTAGATTAACTTCTAAAACGGTTTGGTGTGCTTTCTTTTCTAGTAAGGTTGCTATTTTTTCAAATTCATAAGTTCTTGCTCCTTTAAGTAGAATACTTTCATTTTGAAAATCAGTAGAATTAAATTGATGAACAAAGTCAGTAGTCGTCGGATAAAAAGTGGCTTGAATGGTTTTGGGTAAATATTGTTGAATCAGAGGAATTATAGTACCAATCCCAATTAATCGGTTGATTTGCTTTTGCTCTAATAGTTGAGCAATCGTTTGATAAAGCGTTGTATCAGTTTGTCCACTTTCTAAAATATCGGATAGAATTAAAGTGCGTTTATGATGAGTATTTTGTTGCTGTAAAAAATCTAATGCTACTGTTAAAGAATGAATATCTAGGCTATAACTATCGTTAATTAGGTTAGAATTATTAATAGCTTTTTTTAGAACTAAGCGTAAAGCAATAGGAGCTAATGTCTCAAAATGACCTTTAAAATCATCGTGTTCATACCCTAAATACAATAAGGTTGTCCAACAATGTAAGGCGTTTTCAATAGAGGCGTCATCATTAAATGGAATAGTGATGGATATATTTTTCTCTTTGAATGTAGCATTAATCGTTGTGGATTGTTCGTGTTTATCAATATTTAATAAAATAAGTTGATTATACGCCTCAAATCCCCATGTAAAGGTTTTAAGATCCATAACTACAATCAACTCAATGGTAGATTGTATAAAGGTATCATCACCATTACAGATGACCATTTTAGCTTGCTCAAATAACTTTAGCTTTTCATAAAGCTTTTGCGTTTTATCTTCAAATCCTCCATCATGTGCTGGCCCTATATTCGTTAAAATTCCAATAGTAGGTTGAATGATTTCAGTTAAATTAGACATTTCTTCTACTGTAGAAATCCCAGCTTCAAAAATACCTAAGGTATGATGAGATTGAATTTGCCATACAGATAATGGGACACCAATTTGTGAATTATAACTTTTGGGACTTCTTACAATTTGTTCCTGATTCGTTTTTTGAAGTATTTGATATAACCATTCCTTTACAATAGTTTTTCCATTGCTTCCTGTGATTCCAATAACAGGTAATGAAAATTGATTACGATGGTGTGTCGCTAATTGCTGTAAAGCTTCTAGCGGATCATGGACTTTTATGAAATTTGCTTTGGGATATTTATCAATCTCTGCTTCTGATACTACAAAATTACGAACGCCTTTTTTATAAGCATCTGATATGTATTTATGACCATCATTACGCTCACTTTTCAACGCAAAAAATAAAGATTGTGAAGGTGAATTGACTTTACGACTGTCAAATAATAATTGAGTGATATCGGGGGATGGATATAAAGTAGAATTTAGAAATTGACCATTTATGATTTCTGTAATAGAGTCTATTTGCATGATTGCTTTTTATATGGTTATTCACTTTTCAAATATAAAAGGAATTTATGATTACTTACAAAAAAAGGCCAACCCAGAAGTTGACCTTTGTTACATACACCTTAACCAAACCAAGTTAATATTTTTATGGTTGAGTTTTCTATTAGGAATGAGGTATTAATAAAATTACAAATTTTAATGCCATATTTTTTGTTCTTAACAAGGCAAAAAACGCAGTTATAGCCGAGTTCTGACGAGTATTTTTAACGAAGTTAAGGGCAAAAAAGGCAAATTAAAATGTGATTTTATTGATAACTCATTCCTTAACTAAAACACAAAATTTTCTAATTTTTAGCATCATCTATTTGATGAATACAGTAGTTAATGTAATGG
>CAYLSF010000969.1:0-3370 GCA_964385675.1 uncultured Saprospiraceae bacterium | reverse complement strand
CCAAAACCTTTACCGATGAAAAGTTCCTCTAATATAATTAGTTCTTTGAAATATATTGAGTTGATACAACTTATCATGAAAAAGATGCCTAAAGTTACAAAATGGCAATTAGAATTTATATTACATAATTTTGAATTACAATGCCAATTGCGAGGTCGGCATAATTTCCTAAACATGGCTCGCTATGGAGAGAAAAACGAATGTACTTATCGAAGTAACTATCATTCAGAATTTGATTTTACCACTTTTAATCTACATCTTATTGATAAGTATTTAGGTTCAAACAAAGCAATTGCATTTAACCCTAGCTATAATTGGAATCAGGCAAATATACGCCTGGTAGCGGTTATTTTTGGTCAGGCTGCACAGGTACAGCCAAATATGGATTAGAAATTGGCGGTTTTATAGCAGTTGATATAGACTAGAATACGGCATTACATTATGTAACCGACCAAACGCTCAACCTCGAAGAACATGGTACTCTGTTAAATTATTATGCTGCATTAGTAGAGCGAAGAGCGACAGATATTCTGAAAGTATCGAAGTATCTAGTAGTTGATGCATTTTTTTCTCGTGAACCTTTTGTCACAAGAGCCTGTAATGCTGGTTTGGAAGTCATATCTAGACTGAGAGATGATGCCAATTTACATTATTTATACTTTGGACCACATCCTAAACGGAAAGGTAGAAAAACTAAATATGCTGGTAAATTTGCCCCTCACGAGTTAGATATGAGTTATTTCACCTGTTGCCTTAGACAAATCGACGAATTGAAAAAGGAGAATTATGCTTTATATGAAGCGACATTATATTCTAAAGCTTTAAAGAAAAACATTAGAGTGGTCGTTCAGCACAATTTTAGATCTGATGGCACTATCAAAAATCATAAAATCATTGAACACTATCCTATCTTTACCAATAGACAATAAACTTGCATAAAACAAATAACCAATAATTGGGTTTATACACCATTATCAGAGCTATTTATAGCTTTTGAACTGGATAAGGAATGATAACAAAATAAATATACACTCCTGATTGCCCCTTTTATCCACTATTTTCACTTGAAAAAAGTTCATTTATACCCGATAAACTCTCCCGAACACTTTCGGGATTTTCAGGCCAAAATATTGACCAGAATAACCTACCTAAGAATGTACATTTATTAAATCACCATTCCTAAAAAGAAGTTAATAACGTTTTTTATTAAAATAAAATCATAATACTGTAGTATTCATCTTTAGGGAAACGGAAATAATTATACTACCCAAAATTGTGTTGTAAATTTTTTTTTAGACGCATAATGTGGATTCCGCTAGAAAAATTGAAGGAAGTATAAGGGAAAATTTGGAGCAATATGGGTAGGTTATTATTTTCCGTTTCCCTTACCTTATTTTATTGAACTCCATAGAATATTAATTGAACCTTTACCAAATGATATTTTAATCTTTTGACAAATGTTGTTATACGTTCCTGTATTAAACAATAAATTGATAACTCTAAATATAAGTAGGCTTACGGATTTAGTTCAACAACAAACTTGGCTTTAAGTCATTGTTTTTCAATCCATTAAACTCAAAAATTCTTCATCCAAAATTGTAAATCTAATTAGTAGCTATAATTTTCTACAAATCCACAAAATTATCAATATTCAATGTCCAATCATAAGTATTGTATTCAATATCAATATCCTCTTCATTTTTAGGAACGATACCGTGTCTTTTCAAAATTTGCTTGACTTCTTTTTTACCCCCAAAATCTCCTCTAAACCAACTGAATAAACTAGTGATATGCACCTCATCATCTTCCTCATCAAATGCTGATGTTTTATTTAAATGCAAATTAGTGGACTTTTCAAATTGTGTATCCAAGCTATCCGCTGTATAAGCGGCTACGGCAGGACAACTTTTTGCACCACAGTTTAACGCAAAATGAATACGATAATCTACTTCATCCGTTCTGAATTTTTTCTCAAAATCATCTACATTCCATTTAGATAAAAAACCAAGTGATAATTTTATTTTTGAACGCCGAATAATACCATGTTCAATATCATCAAAACTCAATTTTTTACCCGCAATCGTAATTCGTTTTTTCTTAAAAAAAGCACTTCTATCTTCGTATAACGTAGAATCTTGTTTTAAAAATAAAATCACAAATCCATTATAAACATTAACCCAAAAGGCTTTTCTTCTATTATCGTTATGTAATTCGGCTGCTAAGACATCTTCATCCACTATAGCCAATTTTTTTATAATATTATTGGTCGGTTTATCATAGCGGATAGCTTGAATGAAATCATAAGATAATTGCCCATAAGGTTGTTCTTGTATATTTTCCATAATTGTCCTTTTATCCATAGAGTTGACATTACATATTGCAATAAATGTCACTAGCAATACCGTCAATCCAATTCCTATTTTTAATTTCATAATTTTATGATAATTTTTGCATCAATGTAATAGATAAGTATTGAACCTATCGATAAGTTGTGTAAAATAAAACGATTTGAAAATATCTGTCATCATACCGACCTTAAATGAAGCTCAAAATATTGAACGATTGATTCCATACCTAAAGAAGGAATGTGATACTACCCCACTATTGGAAATTATTATGGTAGATGGCGGTAGTCAAGATGAGACCGTTGCTTTAGGTCAAAATTTAGGTATAACGGTGATTCAATGCCCTAGAAAAGGTAGAGCTGTACAGATGAACTACGGGGCAAATACTGCTACAGGTTCTGTTCTCCATTTTATACATGCAGACGTATTACCGCCAAAAGATTGTTTTACTAATATTATACATATACTAAATCAAGGATATGACGCAGGTTGCTTTACTTATCAATTTGATTCCAAAAGTTGGTTATTAAAAATCAATGCCTTTTTTACCCGATTTAATAAAATATGGTGTAGAGGAGGGGATCAAACGCTTTTTGTCAAAAAATCTATTTTTGAAAAATTAGGTGGGTATCAGGATGATTTTCAGATTATGGAGGATTATGAGCTAATCAAAAAACTGCAACAAGACTGCAAATTCAAAATTATCAAAAATAATGTAATCGTATCTGCAAGGAAATATGATACCAATAGTTACCTAAAAGTACAATGGGCAAATCTTACTATCTTTAGAATGTATAATCAAGGAGCTTCTCAAGAAGAAATGGTCACAGCATATAAACGATTACTAGATTATAGATAGAATTAAATGATGGTTATTCTGAATAAAAAACAATTAATAATAAGTTAATGTAACCATAAATTTAATTATCCATTAAAAGTAATTATGTGACAATTTGAACCCAATCACATTAAATTTTCTTTAATTTAAAATTCAATGAGAGATTTGAAGATTCTCTCCAATTCGG
>CAYLSF010000968.1:0-3375 GCA_964385675.1 uncultured Saprospiraceae bacterium | reverse complement strand
CTAAGTCCTCACGTGCGTTAGCTTAATAAATTTATTCGAATAATCATTATTAGTGTCTTTATTTTTTTCGAAGCCAAACTGATTTAGTAATTTCATTTATATAATATTCATAAACAGGATTGTCTGTTGAATAAAATCCCCAAGGTGTTTTACTACTATGAGATTCTTTATTCAATCTTTTTTTACTATCAGCTACAATATGTAATATTTGGGATTCATTAATATTTGTTCCTTGATGTGTTACTGCCGACCCACCTGCAACCATAAGATTCCCCTTAAACTCACTAGGGTATAGTTTACTTTGGTCTGCCATAAAAGGAATACTCCAATCAACATGTTGGTCAAGGGTAAAATCATCACGATTTACAATTTCGGCACTAGTTAAATGAGGTAACCCCATAGTATGTCCTGCTTCATGTGCAGCGGTGTTGGCTAATTCAGATATGCTCGCTCTGTCATTTTCTGTAGCTAATTTATTAATATTTACATAAGCATCGAAACCATTAGTATGAGTACTTGAGCCATTGCCAACATAATTATTAAACCCTTCTTCTTTAAAATCATTATCTACTAAATTAATAGTACTTTCTCTATGTTTATCAAGCTTTTTAGGTGTCTTTCCTATCCTTAGTTTAACCTTAATCTTCCATTTTGTGTTCTTACCTTCACCTGTAAATGATTCTTTTAATTGTTTCTTAATAGCTTTACGGATAGCACGCATTTCCTTTTTGCTCTTAGTACCTGACTTATCAATTAAGACACCTCTATATTTTATGGTAACTTTGTCCTTTTTACCATTCTTACCCTTCGTATGTTTAACTTCAACATCCCGACCGTCAGGGTCAATATTGCTAATAGGATTATTCAAAACATAATTATAAGGAGAAAAAGGAGCATACTTCTCAGCCAGAGGGTCAACAGCCGACCACCTAGCAATACTAGCATCATACCACCGAGCTCCATAGTCCAACCAATCCAAATCAAAATCGCTAATTAATTCCTTCCCATTATAATTATAAGGATTTACTAAACCCTGCACTAATCGCCCATAGCCTTCCATTCTAAGTCCAAACGGATAATAATGCTCCTCCTGCAAAATCTCACCCTCTTCCACTCGACCATCATTATTCACATCTGCAAAAGTAACACGGGTATTACCTAGATGGTCTTTTAGAGAATATTCATACCGATATTCACCTTCTCCTAAATAAGCTATACGACCTTCTTCAAAGTAGATAGCTTCCAGTTCATCATTATAATACTCAAAACCTCCAGCGTATTGTTTGTTATTAATATTTCCCTCATTATCTGTCGTTCTTTTGGTCAATTTGATGCCTGCAGCATCATATATCCAAACGATTTCATTACCGTTATTAAACTTTACTTTTATTGGTAAACAAAGATGATAGTTATCGGGAATAGTCTGTATCGGTGGTCTTTTTGTATGTTTAAGTATTCAAAATTATTTGCCCCCTTATAAAGAGTTATAATAATCATTTATAACTTTATCACTTGATATATATAGTCTTACATTAGGTAAATAAGTTCTTAATTTTTTTATTTCTGCATCTGAAAGTTTGTTATTTATTAGGACAATCAATCTTAGTCTTTTTAAATTTGATATTTCTGGAGGAAAACTTTTAAAAGGATTATTTGATAGGCCTAGACTTTCTAAATTAATTAATTGACCAATTTTAGGTGGAATTTTTTGTATGTTATTTGAAGGTAAAGTTAGTACCTTTAAATTTTTCAATTGAAAAAGGCTATCAGGGAGTTGATTTAAACTATTATGACCTAGATGAAGTACCTCTAATTGTTTTTTTTGGAAGACAACACTTGGAATTTTTTCCAACCCTTGTTCTGCCAAATCTAGTTTTAACTCCTTAACTTTAAGAATGCCACAAGAGGTAATCAAAATTAAAATCAAAATTAAATTACACCTCATCATACATAAATTTATATTGTATTAAATAATAATAACTTTAAATTTCATTAAAAGTATTTAACACATCATTAGACTTGTTCTGTAGCTCTTGAATTTACTATAATTGACAAATTTTGTTTTGTACTTCGTTAATTTTTTTAGCAACAACCACGACTATTCTAAAAAAAATTGTCTTGTTCAAAATAAAATTTTATCAATCTCGCTAAATCACGAACCACAGAACAAATCTATTATCAAATAATGAATCTTTAATCCTCCTTCTCTAATAGCTGGAGTAAATGAACAGGTTTCTGCCCTTTTCTATATTTCATTTTCTTATATGTAGCTTTTAAAGTAGTTCTCCATTGTTCTTCACTTTTATGATAAGAATTAATATTAACAGAACCATCTGCTGATATTTTTTGTCCCAGTTTAATAGGAGCCGAATCTGTGCGACCATATGAAGGTACATCATTATATCCCATTTCTGTCATAACAATTCCTTTAATAGTTTTTGCCTCAAACTCCATATTTCCATCCTCCATCGGAAAATCTTCTTTCATTGGAGACTTCTCTACATCATTCATAACCTGCCATGCATGTGCAAATTCTTCAGACATGACATGTTCTTCTAATCTATTAAGATCTTTTATATAGGCTTTTATTCCGTCTTTATCCTCAAATCTATGAGATAATCCTACATCAATTCTTCCTCCTAGATTCTCAGGTATTCGCTTCATCTTTTTACCTCCACGCCTTGTTACTGTTCTTCCTACCACTGGTGAAAATTCACCATCGGGTAAATCCTCCTTATTTCCTGAAATATAAAGTGTAAAATCTTTATTTTTATCTAACGCCTTAAACATTTTCTTGAAAGATTTTGATTTTTTCTTTAACCGCCTAATAGTCTTTTTTACATACCTCTTTTCCTCCTTAGTCATGTATTTTGACCATATAATTGTATCCCCCAACATATCAGAAAATAAAACAGGATTATTCCCAAGTCCCACATAAGCACTTTCCCTTTCACTATGCTTAGGGTCAATCTGATGCCACCTACCCAGTGTCGGGTCATAAGAACGATATAAGGTATGATGCCAGTCTATATCGAAATCTTCTATCTTTTCTGTACCATTATATTGATAGGGGTTTTCCAACCCCTGCACCATACGCCCATAGCCCTCCATTCTAAGTCCAAACGGATAATAATGTTCTTCTTGTAAAATCTCGCCTTCTTCCACTCGACCATCATTATTTACATCTGCAAAAGTAACTCTTGTATTTCCTAGATGGTCTTTAAGTGAATACTCATATCGGTAAGCTTCTTCTCCTAAATAAGCTACACGCCCTTCACTAAAATAAATCGCCTCTAGTTCATCATTATAATACTCAAAACCTCCCGATAGCTATCGGATTAGCGTCAAGGAGCAAAAGAAAATTCACATAATTCT
>CAYLSF010000967.1:0-3380 GCA_964385675.1 uncultured Saprospiraceae bacterium | reverse complement strand
ATTTAAAAAAAAACTCATAATATTTTTGACGTCCTATGCATTTAATGTGACAAAAAAAATGAGTAGTTAATGTGAATTTGGAATTATTTATAAATATATAAAAAACAAATAATTAATACTCTAATATTTAAATTGCTATCTAATAAATCAATGTTATTCAAGTTAGTATTATTCACCATTGTTTTTGTTTAACAATATTTGATTTTTTGTGACAAAAAATTAAACAAAAACCAACTAAATTTAATACACTTATCCTAATTTTTTATATACAGATATAAACTAATTCCACATACTAAACTCCATAAAATAGTTCTCCACCAATTTATTTTTATTAACTGTTCCACTACTTCTAAATCCTTACCTACTTGTAATTTATTATGACAAGGAATGGCATAAAGGAAAGTATTAATCCAAATGAGAAGGACTAATAACCCAACAATGAGTACCAATACTTTTTGTGTTGTGATGAATTGATAAAGTACTAATCCAACTTGCGTAAACATCAATGGCACCACAAATACACTAATTAAACCAGTGTATTTATCGTGCCATTGTGAAAATAAATTAGCGTCGATATATATAAAAGATGGATACACGATTAGCTGTACCATCCAAATCAATATAAATAAGCCAAAATCTATACAAAGTCTAGCTACTAACATGATTTCATTTTTTATACACTATGAAACCAATTGTTATTCAAATGTTCATTCTATCCGATCTAAAACCCAAATATCTGCTGCAATTTAGCGTCTAGTTGTGCCCCTCTTAAGTTACGAGCAATGATTTTACCTTCTTTGTCCAATAGTAATGTTTGTGGAATTGAGCGTACGCTGTATTGTTTAGCTGCACGGCTACTCCATCCCTTTAAATCACTTACATGATGCCATGTTAACTTATCCGCCGCTATAGCTTTTATCCATCTATCCTTACTCTTATCCAAGCTCACCCCAAATACATCAAATCCTTGCTCTTTATATTTGTTATACAATGCTACTACATGAGGATTTGCCTTGCGACAAGGACGACACCAACTCGCCCAAAAGTCAACTAGTACGACCTTCCCTCTTAAACTATGTAAACTCAATAGTTCACCTTCTGGTGTTTTTTCCACAATATCAGGTGCTTCTCCGCCTGTAGCAAATGCTCTAACTTGATTAATCTGAAATCCTAACTGTCCCGCTATATCTGGATTTTCTTTACCGAAAAGTTTAATATAATCATTTGCATATTTTACAAATGAATTATTCACTTGCTTTTGCATATAACCGTACGCAATAGCTGCCAGGACACACTTATGTGTTTTTGTACCCTTCGGTACTGTATTCAATAAACGCTCAGAAAAAGCTTGCTGTACACTCTCGGGTTGCCCTACGGAGGCTAGTGTCATCGTGTAAGAACGTACTCTATCAAAAAGAAAGGGGATTTTTTGGAATTGAGGATCTGCCAAATTGATTTTACCCAAATATTCATTTCCAAAGTATTCAATTTCATTTTTATAATTTCCCTTATTATTATGGAAACTGAGATAAGTGTGTAATCCTACATAATTTCCTAGAAATACATCTTTACCAGAAGTTTCATGTAATAACTTCAGTCGTTTATCATCGATCCCCTTCATAGCAGCTATAACTTTATCCAACTTTGCCTTATTTCCTCCTGCTGCTCTAAATTGATTGACTTGTTGGTTAAAATCTTTTTCAAATTGCTGAATCTGTGCAAAGGCATCTAAATAAACCTTATCTATTGCTGAATTGGTAGTAGCTGTTTTTAAGTTTGTACAACTTCCTTTCATCAAAACTTCTTTCTCCGTGCCGCCTAACACTAGAGTTCTTACATTTTTAGGATTAGTTCCTACAAAATAAAATCCTTTTTGAAGTGTAGGAAAACGAACGGCAAAATTCGCCTTATCTCCATCCTTATTTAATGGAATACTTACAATCTTACGTAATGCAATACCGTCATGTTCTAATACAAATACACTATCATCCTTACAAGTATTTTGCAACTCCCCACGAATTGTATATTGGCTATATCCATTTATAAAACAACCTAAGCCAACCAATATTAGTAGTAATTCTTTCATTATCAATATTATGTTTTTAGTAAATTATATTCATTTTGACCCTAAAATTAACGATTAAAAATGGTTGAAATTGTAATTTTTTAATTTGTCTGCCATTCTATTCAAAAACTATTCTTGAATCTACTAAAAAATTACAGCAATCCTTATTTCTTTTTCTTAACTTGACAATTATAGCAAGTAAATTTGAGTCTATTAATAGGTCGGTTCTAATTGCTTAAAATAAAAATCAAAGCCAATGAAACTAAAAGTAGGATTATTAGGAGGAGGTTCATGGGGTACAACCGTAGCCTCATTAGCCGCTAAAAATTGCCCAACCACAATATGGGCAAGAAATAAAGATACTGTAGATGAAATTAATAATCATCATACGAACTCAAAATATTTACCAGATGCAACGTTAACCAAATCTTTAAGAGCAGCAAACACCATTCAAGAAACAGTAAAAAATGCCGATGTAATTGTCATGGGTATTCCTGGTCAGCATTTTCGTCAAGTTCTACAAGATGCTCGGCCACATATTCGTCCTTGGGTGCCGATTATTAGTTTAGCAAAAGGGCTAGAAATTGGTTCTCGCATGCGGATGACTGAAATTATAGAAGCAGAAATGCCTGGACATCCAGCAGGTGTATTGACTGGTCCAAACCTAGCCAAAGAAATTATAAAAGGACAAGCTGCAGCAAGTGTAGTTGCGATGGTCGATCATACCATTGCTGCACGATTACAAAAAGTATTTAGAACAGGGCTTTTCAGAGTTTATACTAACAATGATGTCTTAGGTTGTGAAATTGGGGGAGCATTAAAAAATATTATAGCCATTGCTACAGGGATGGGAGATGGTGCAAATGCTGGAGATAATACCCGTTCCGCAATTATTACAAGAGGGTTAGCAGAACTAACTCGACTTGGTGTGGCTATGGGAGGGAAACCAGAAACCTTTGCAGGATTAGCCGGTATGGGGGATTTAGTGGCGACTTGTAGTTCTACGCAAAGTCGCAATAGAACCGTAGGCTTTAATCTTGGAAAAGGTCGAAAATTAGATGATATTATTGCCGAAATGAACGAAGTGGCAGAAGGTGTGAAGACAGCAAAAGTTGTAATGGAACTTGCTAGAGAATATCAAGTAGAAATGCCAATTGCTACCGAAGTATATAAAGTATTGTATGAAGGGAATACCGTTTTTGATGCGTTTAGAGGTTTATTGAAGCGAGACGTGTGGTCTGAAGCAGAGCCTGGTTAAAATTAATTTATGATTTAGATGTTGACGAATATGAACCAGTTGAAGTTAAGAAATGGG
>CAYLSF010000966.1:0-3381 GCA_964385675.1 uncultured Saprospiraceae bacterium | reverse complement strand
CCCCTATTGCCTTTTATAACGAATTACAGGCACTTTTACAAGCAAGATTTAAACCCAAAATATATGTAGATGCTTTAACGATGATTACTACTCCATTTGATATTTTATACAATAGGAATACAGAAAAGAAAAATCAACATGGCAGTTGTGGATTAGGATTTGGGGCAACTATCGAACGGAATGAATCCCCTTTTAAACTCTATGCCCTTGATTTAAAATATCCTTCTGTATGGCAACAAAAATTAAAAGTTATTCAAGATTATTACGAGCAACGAAAAGGTGTTACGGAATGGCATGACGTATTAGAAGAACAAATAGAAGGTTTTGAATTATTGGTGGACGCAATTTTGCCGCATATCGAAATTGTACATGAAAAATCCTTTTTTGAACGCTTAAAAAAAGAAGAAGAAATTGGACGTTTAGTATTTGAAGGAAGTCAAGGGATTTTATTGGATATGGATCATGGCTATTTCCCAAATGTCACCCGAGCCAATACGACGTCTAAAAATGCAACGCAATTGATTAAAGATAATGATTTGAGTCAACCCGAAATCTATTATATCACCCGTGCCTATCAGACTCGACATGGTAATGGTTTTTTATCCAATGAAGGTTTACCGCTAAACGTAATAGATAATCCATTGGAAACCAATCAATATAATCCATGGCAAGGTCATCAACGGAAGTCGATTTTAGACATTAATTTATTGAATTATGCTTTTGAATGTGATAAAAACTATTCGGGAAATTGTGTTAAAAATCTAGTGGTAACTTGTTTAGATCAAGTAGAAGGAGCTATTCGAGCAACATTGAATGGTGAGATTAAAAAATTTGAAAATACATTAGCGTTACTACCACATTTATCCATTCAACCTCAACGGGTTTTAGAAAGTTGGTCGGATTGTTCGGTGGGGTATCAATTGGTCAGTTAGTAGATTCTTTTAGAAACCCCTAAGAAGTCATCAGGTGAGTTTAAGGTTGAAAATATAGTTTACCTTTAAAATCAATAAGGCTTAATATACTCACCTGATGACTATCCTTTACATATAAAAATCACCTAACATAAGTATCATAAAACTCACCAAAAGAGTTGTAGGTATATTCCAATGCAGTTTTTGAAATTTTTGATTTTGGAACAATTAAATCGAATCCATGATAGCACTTTTCAAATAACTTAAATTTCACAGGAATTCCTTCTTTTTTAAGGGCTTCTACATATTGAATGGTCTCATCTTTAAAGGGTTCTAGTTCGCCTACAAAGGTTATAGTTGGCGGAAAATTGGAGTAATCTGTATTTCTAGCAGGAGCAGCCTATGGTGTAATAGCCTTATTATTGTCTTTTAAATACTTTACATATCAACTCCACCCATTGGCATTTGTTTTCGCATTCCATAAGGGTACGTCCTCCATTTCAACTGCCGATTCCAAATTTTGACGGTCATCTATCATTGGATAAATCGGCATTTGAAAGGCAATTTTTACCGACTTTTCATCCCTTGCTTTTAGGGTGACTGCTGCCGTCAAACCTCCTCCTGCACTATGTCCTCCCACTATAAAATTCGTATCATAAATTCCTAATTCCGCAGCATTTTCTTTTGCCCACAATAGCGTGTCATAACAATCATTAAATCCTGCTGGAAAAGGATTGTCCAAAGACTTTCGATAATCTGTAGCAATTACCACACAAGGTCGTGCTTTTAAAAATCCCTTTATTGATGGCAAGTAGGTATCGGGAGAACCAATTGCATACCCTCCACCATGATAATAAATCATAGCGGGTAATTTTTCAGGGGCATTGAGTGGTTTAAAAATACGAAGTCTAATATCTGGACCACCATGCGTACTTGGAATAAAGCGTTCTTCTGATTGAAAGCCTTTTAACTTAGTACCTTTTGCTAGTTTTTCTACGTAACTAAACAATCGCATTCCCCACTTTCTGCTCAATAAAGAAGCTAATAGCTTTAATGCTCCATAGGCAGGACGTAGCCCTTCGTTGACCATTTGTTTTGTTACCTTCATTTTTATTTTATTTGGTTGCTTTATAACAAGCAGGATCTCGAAAGCTTTCGGGATGTGCTACGTTACACTTTTTCTAAAATTGTTGCATAGCCCTGCCCTACTCCAACGCACATTGCTACTAAAGCATAGCGTTTATTTTGCTCGTGTAATTCTAAAGCTGCGGTATGTAATATTCGAGTTCCAGAAACCCCCAAAGGATGTCCAATTGCAATTGCTCCGCCATTTGGATTAATTCTAGGATCGTCATTCGCTACGCCTAGTTCTCGCATACAAGCCAATACCTGTGCGGAAAAGGCTTCATTAAACTCTAATATATCCATATCATCAAGGGTCAATCCAGCTTTTTTCAACGCTTTTTTAGATGCTCCTACTGGCCCTATACCCATAATGCGAGGCTCTACACCTACCACGCCCGAACTAACAATTCTTGTCAATGGTTTTAAATCATATTCCTTGACTGCATCTTCAGAGGCAACCATCACTGCTGCTGCTCCATCATTCAAACCCGAAGCATTTCCAGCTGTAACCGTACCTCCAACTTTCTTAAATGCAGTTCTTAGTTTACCTAACACTTCAAGCGAAGTAGTCGGACGAATAAATTCATCGGTATCAAAAATGATAGATGCTTTCTTTCGTTGAGGAATTTCAACAGCCACAATCTCTTTGGCTAATCGACCATTATCTCGTGCTTTCGTTGCTTTCATTTGTGACCAATAAGCAAATTGGTCTTGCTCTTCTCTGGTTAAATTATACAGTTCCACTAAATTTTCAGCCGTTACCCCCATACCATCTGTACCGTATAACTCATGCATTTTTTTATTTACAAATCGCCATCCAAAACTACTATCATACATTTGTGCATCACGACCAAATGCTTGCGATACTTTAGAAATCACCCAAGGGCCACGCGTCATGTGTTCCACACCACCACTAATAAACAAATCACCATCTCCTGCTTTAATTGCTCGATTAGCTTGTACTACTGCTGACATTCCCGAGGAACACAAACGGTTCACGGTCTCCGCAGGAACTGTCCATGGTAAACCTGCTAACAAAGAAGCCATTCTAGCTACATTTCGATTGTCTTCTCCAGCTTGGTTTGCGCACCCTAAAATTACATCGTCATACGCATCCTTTGGAATATTTGGATAACGCTCGACTAATGCCTTGATTGGAATTGCCGCTAAATCATCTGTTCTAATCGTTGATAAAGTGCCTTTAAATTTTCCAAAAGGTGTACGTACACCATCTACTAGGTAGGATTGTTTCATATTATAGATATTATGCTTATAGTTAGGATTTAATCATCAGATTATTTCATCACTAGTTCTACAAATTTTATAAAAATAATGTTTATTGTCA
>CAYLSF010000965.1:0-3383 GCA_964385675.1 uncultured Saprospiraceae bacterium | reverse complement strand
GATAGAATGATTTAACTGCTTAAAAGTAAGTATTAACTATATCAACAACATACACTTAAATATATCAATTTTAACATTATCAATACACGAAGAAATTATTAAACGTAGTTCGGTATCAAATTTTTAGAGAGAGAATAGTACCTTAAAATGAACGACATGAAGAGATTAATGCTAATGAGTTTAATGTGCCTTATTGGATTTGGCGTATTAGCTCAAAAATCGAAAACAACACCTAGAACTTCTTATGCTACTAAAGCAAGGTTGGCTCATAAATCTGATCCAAAATCTGTTGCTATTTTAAGTAAAGTGAATAAGAAGTACGCCGCCTACAAATCAATGAAAATTGATTTGGTTGTAACCATTGCTGATGGTGACTATAAAGAGACTCAACAAGGTAAAGTATATGTGAAGGGAAACAAATTTAAGATTGTTTCTAAGGATCAAGAAATTGTATCAGATGGTAAAACGAACTGGGTTTATCTGAAACGATTAAAGGAGTTACAGATTAGCAATCCCGATCCAGATGACATCGCTTTATTTTCTTCTCCAGATAAATTATTAAAGAGTTATGAAAAAGATTTTACTTCTGCTTTAATTGGCGAAGCGACTGAAGGAGGAAAATCTGTTTATAAAATAGAGTTCAAGCCAAAGGATCGCAATAGTGAATACTCAAAAGTAAGAGTAACCATTGCTAAAAATACTTTCACTATCAATAAGATCAAAGTATTTGATAAGAGTAATATTCACTATACTGTAGCTGTGAAAAGCTTTGTACGCAATCCTAGTTTAAGCGATAGTTTCTTTACTTTCGATACCAAGAAAGTTCCTAAAGACAACATCATGGACTTACGATAAAGAAATTCATAAACATATTACGTGATAAATATAGCCGTTGCAATGCAACGGCTTTTTTATTTTGAGAACTTTGAATTAGTTTTATTAATCACTTACTGCTTTAGTTTTATCAACCATAATCTACCATAATGCTTCATTAAACTAGCCTTGTCATAAGCTTTACTACCCACTCCAAAATATAAATCAACATGCATTTTTTTAACGGCTCCACCTTTATCTTGAGCTAAAAGAATACGAAATTCATGGCGAATAAATCGACCTCTTTTATCCAAGATAGGTACAGCAGCTAATAAACAGCTTCCTAAAGGAATATAATTAGGATCTACAGCAATGGTATGAAAGGCAGTTAGGGGAACAAGACCTGCACCAGAAGGCGCACCTTTCTTTTCAAAGAATAAATTCCTTTTCATATCAAGAGAGTCATTCGCAGGAATTTTTAGATGACTATTAATTTTGGGATAGTATCCAACCAATTTTTGATGACCACCTATTTTTAAAAAACCAGATCCTTGTAGTCTGATGGAGCGATTAATATTTTGTTTTGCCCATGCTAATTTAGGATATATTGTATCTTCTTCTAGTGTTTTACGCTTAACTAAAGAATGATAAAAAACAGGAAAACGATAACTCGTATCTTGACGAGTTCGTAAGGTATGAATCGGCGTATAATAGCCTGTAAACAGAACGTGTCCTTTTTGATCTCTACCATTTAACTTATGTAATTCGAAGGTTTCTAGAAACCGTAAACTATCTGAGTCGCTCCAAGTCAGTAATGTTTCAATAGTTGATTTTAATGCACTCGTATCTAAATCTAAGATAAAGTTTGGATTGACTTGAGTGGTTGAAAAGTTTTTGAGTAAGATTTGTTGTTGTTGTAGTCCTTTTTTTAAGATTGTTGAAGGTTTAGGAATTTGCAATAACTCAATAGACTCATTTGTGTAGGTATGTTGGGTATATTGACTTTCTACGATAGGGGCATCTACATCTCTTCCTAAGAGATCCATCCGATAACCATAAATAAATGGCTCATCTGAACTGCTACACGCAGAGATAAGTATAGAGAGCGTTATCAATAGGAAAGTCTTGTTCATATTTAAAGAAATGACTTTTTTAGGTTTCTAACAAATAGATTTTTCTTATATATTTCATTGTTTAAGTATTATCCTTCACGCATTCATGGAATTATTTTGTATTTTTACCCAGTTCTACAAGAAACTACGGGCATTTATAAAGGATTTTAAAAGATTACATTTTGAATTTTATCGTATTTGATTTAGAGGCGACCTGTTGGCAAAACCGTCCCCCTCAAACACAAGAAATAATAGAAATAGGAGCATTAAAATTTAATGAATATTCCGAGTATGTGGACTATTTTAGTCGCTTTGTAAAGCCTGTTATCCACCCTAATTTATCTCCATTTTGTACAGAACTCACCACTATTCAGCAGAAAGATGTGGATAGAGCAGATAAGTTTCCTAAAGTGATTGAAGACTTTCAAGATTGGGTAGAAATCTTTGATGAAGATTATCTCCTTTGTGCATGGGGTGATTTTGATAGAAAAATGCTGATTAAAGATTGTGAGTTACACAATATGGAACCCGAATGGGCGGAATCCTTTATTGATTTAAAAGCACAATATCGAGAAATTCGTCGCTTACGTCACCCTATAGGCTTAAAAAAGGCTTTGCAACTAGAAGGCTTTGGGTTTACAGGTACCCCACACCGAGGTATTGACGATGCTGAAAATACAGGTAAGATTTTTCAAAAATTCTTCGACGAGTGGAGGTATTGAGGCTAGTGGATTAGTTAACTGGTTATTAGTTATTTAGTGAATAAAGTTGCAGCAATTTCCTATTTAGATTTTTGAGAAAATCATAAGTCATAAATTTTATATCATAAATCCGTATAATTTTTCCTATTCAGGAGATATAAGATTTTTTACTCCTTTAGAATAAACATCAACGTTTGGGAGACTTGGATGCTTTGATAGGACTCTGCTTTGAACATGTTTTTGATTTACTATATTGCTTGTTTCTCTTAGGCTTTGTTTCATGTTTACCTTTAGTATGTTGTTCTTGACTCAATACAAAACTTTTTTGAACTTTCATTTCTATGAGCGATAGAATATGAAAACATACACTTGGGATGACTTTACTTGCTATGGAACTAAAAAATCGACTTAGTCCCCTTGTCTGCTTACCTGATTTAGGTTCTACCACCTCATCTATTGTCAATATCCACTCCCGATTGACTCTGTCATCAAAAAAATAGATAATATAACTTACACACAATAAACTTCAATTGATGTCAAGGGAAAGAAACGCTGTACACTTTAGTAACTACTACCCATATCGCACGTTTGACGACTTATATTCTTTCGGTTTATTCCTCCTGTAATTGTACTATAAATCCCTTTTACTATATTTGTTAAGTGGAACAGATGTTTAAAATTCGACGGTAAAAAAGAACTTAATAAGACTGCAATATTTATCATATTGGGGTGTATTTTTTATTTACAAAGTTTTAAT
>CAYLSF010000964.1:0-3385 GCA_964385675.1 uncultured Saprospiraceae bacterium | reverse complement strand
CTGAATATTAGAGTGTATGGTACGAAAGCAGGAATCCAATGGTTTCAGCAAGAACCAAACTCGCTTTATGTCAAATATCCAGATAAACCTATGACGACGCTTCGCACAGGCGTTGGTGAATTATATCCTGCTGCACAGGCTCACACTCGTATTCCTGCGGGGCATCCTGAGGGGTACTTGGAAGCGTTTGCTAGCATTTATAGGAATTTTGCTTATTGCGTTCAAGCTCGTTTAAAAGGAGAAGAAGTTGATCCTGTTTACAATGATTTCCCAACCGTAAGCGATGGCGTGAGAGGCATGCACTTTATTAATAAACTAGTAGAATCTAGCAATAATAATGCGGCTTGGACGAAGTTGTAAACGGCAGACGGACGTTCCGCTACGCTTCACTTGACGGTGGATGGTAGACGGATACTTTTGAATATGAAACTAACTATTAATCTAAATACTGACTGCCTCTTTGTTTGATAGAATTAAACTACAAAATGTTGCGAAGCAATGAACCGTCAACCGTTTACCGTCAAGCAAAGCGACCGTCAACCGTTTTAATTATGAAAACAATAAAAGGACCGGCTATATTTTTAGCACAATTTATGGGAGATGAAGCTCCTTTTAATAGCTTAGAAAGCATTGGTAAATATATGGCTGATTTAGGGTATAAAGGGGTACAAATTCCTACATGGGATGACCGTGCGATTGACTTAAAATTGGCTGCGGAAAGTAAAACTTATTGTGATGAGTTGAAAGGAAAATTAGGGGATTTAGGATTAGAAGTCACGGAACTTTCTACGCATTTACAAGGGCAACTGGTTGCGGTAAATCCTGCGTATGACTTGATGTTTGACGCGTTTGCTCCAGATGAGGTTAAAAATAATCCAAAAGCTAGAACAGAATGGGCAATACAGCAATTGATGTATGCGGCTAAAGCGAGTCAAAATTTAGGGCTAAAAGCCCACGTTACCTTTTCAGGGGCTTTGATTTGGCATACTATGTATCCGTGGCCACAGCGTCCTGCGGGTTTGGTAGATACTGCGTTTAAAGAATTAGCTCGTCGTTGGACACCAATTTTAAATGCGTTTGATGATGCAGGGATTGATTTGTGTTATGAAATCCATCCTGGTGAAGATTTGCATGATGGACTCACTTTTGAGCGATTTTTAGAAGAAGTTGGAAATCATGCTCGTTGTAATATGCTCTATGATCCAAGTCACTTTATGTTACAACAATTGGACTACTTACAACACATTGACATCTATCATGAGCGTATTAAAATGTTCCATGTTAAAGATGCTGAATTTAACCCCACAGGTCGTTCGGGGGTATATGGTGGTTATGCAGATTGGAAAGATAGAGCGGGTCGTTTCCGTTCGTTAGGAGATGGTCAGATTGACTTTAAAGGTATCTTTAGTAAGCTCTCTAAATATGGCTACGATGGTTGGGCGGTATTAGAGTGGGAATGTTGCATCAAATCTAGCGAACAAGGGGCTAGAGAAGGTGCACCTTTTATTGCCAATCACATTATAGAAGTAACAGAAAAAGCTTTTGATGACTTTGCTGGTGCAGAAGTCGATCAGGAGTTACTGAATAAGATTATTGGGTTGTAAAGAAAAAGTTATTTCGCTATCAATTAAATAATTACAATAGCCTTTTTATAAAAATGAACGTGTTGTTATTCTATGATAGCAACACGTTTTATTATTTATTCAAATCTAGATAATGTTGCATATATGCTTCTTCCTCCTCATCAAAAGGAGCTTTATACCAGCTCAATTTATACCAAAGATTATTTTCTAAGTTAATGCGATAAATAAATTCTTTAAAAGAGGAGGCACAATAATAACCAACTAAATGAATGACTTCTAAATCCTCTTTTTTAAAATTATCATTTTCTAAAATTTCCCGTCTCAAATCATCATTCTCTCGTTTACTACTTTGACTTCCATACGATTTTGGTGTAGAAATAATACAATATTCTCCTTCTGAATTAAAGCATAAATACCAAAATAGCACAGACTGTTGATCCATCATAAAACGCATTAAGAAATACGTCTCTGTTTCAGTCTCAATTTTTTCTATGCATTCACCTACATCAAAGTAACAAGCTGTAGGAGATTTGATTTTCTTATTCAATTCTGGAGTGGTGAGAAAATATACTAATTCTGGAGGTAGTTCAAAACCGAAGTCAAAAGCTTGAGCTTGTAAGGTTATTAATTCTTTTGACAAGTCAACACCATCATCATCCCTATTGATTATCTTATCTGTTTGTTCTAATCCTTCTATTTGAAATGAATCATATCTTTTAAATGGTTTTAGCCAGAGAAAATTATTATCCAATTTATATGGAATAGGGGGCAAATTCTCATAAGTAAACATGTAATAAGTGCTTTCCTCTTCCCTTATCCCTTTTAAATCAATATAATCCCATGCCGTTTTAAAATATTGTTTATTCCATTGCATAATAACATAAATTTCACTAAAAAAGCCTATCCTCAATTGAAAGATAGGCTTTTCTATTTTTAAAGACGTATTTAGCTACTGTATATCCGCATATTTGTGTTCATTAGATTCTTTTTCCATTGAAAGATAAATAGGCGTAACATCCTCTCCAGATAACCAAGCATTTTGTAGCTTAACGATACTCGCTAAATACTTATAACCAAATCCAAGAGTACCTAATTTGTTATACAATTCTTCATTATTTGAAGCAATGAATTCTCTCACGGTATCTCTGTAATTTTTTCTATCAATACGCGTCATTCCAAAACCACCTACACCTTCTTTTTCCACATAATAAACGTGGTGATAATTACGATTATTGATCTTACTTGATTTTAAAGTGTAAAAATTATACAAGCTAATTTCGCCATAAACCTGTCGCTCAACAAAAACATCTTTTGTTCCTTGACGGACAGGAGATTTCTGAACACGCTTTCTCACATAATGAATCCAGTGATCCACTCTTTTCTTCGTTATCTTATTGAATTTATTAATCTTAAAAGCATACCCTGAAAGTTCGGTAGGCTGATATATTCGCTTCTTACCTTCTTGATAAAAACGAACTTTCAATTCATTGTAAGTTGGATTTACAAATTGAACTTGACCAAAAATTGTATCATTTTTGATTGTAATAACATACCCGTCATAAATAAACTTACCTTTTTTTCCTTTATCTGCCATAGCAGTAGTAGTCATCAAAACGAGTATAAGCAATGTAAATATAGTAGAGGTCTTCATCATATAGTGTATTTTATGTACTTTAATAGTTTTCTTATTAATGGTGTCTCAAATCAAATGGTAACTATGATTTTTAATTTTTATACAATGAGTGTACGGTAGTTTAATTAAAAAAGTTACTATGTATTAATCATTAATTATGAATAATATA
>CAYLSF010000963.1:0-3399 GCA_964385675.1 uncultured Saprospiraceae bacterium | reverse complement strand
AATTATCTACTATGGTAGATGAAGTAATGACAGAAGATACCGCTAAAAAATACGAAGCCTGGGGCTGGCAAGTATTGACGATTGAAGGAAATAACCATGAAGCGATTAGAGGAGCATTAAAAGCGGCAAATGAGGATACGACTCGACCTACCATGATTATTGGAAAAACCATCATGGGAAAAGGAGCTGTAAAAGAAGACGGTTCTTCTTATGAAGGTGAGGTAGAAACACATGGAAAGCCTTTAAGTAAATCTAAAGCTTCTTACGAAAAAACGTTGACTACTTTAGGTGGTGATCCTACCAATCCATTTGTGATTTATGATGATGTAGCAGCGTTATATGAGTCGGTAAAAGACCAAAAGCGACAAGCGATTGCTGAGAAAAAAGCAGCTATTGCAGTATGGGAAAAAGCAAATCCTACAGAGGCTGCTAAACTAGCTGATTTTTTAAAAGGTGATGCCCCTAAATTAGATTATGCAGCGATTCAGCAAAAAGCAGGTAAAGCAACAAGAGATGGTTCGGGAGCGGTATTAGCATATTTAGCAGATAATGTGGAGAATATGATTGTGGCATCTGCTGATTTATGTAATTCGGATAGAACGGATCAGTTTTTAAAGAAAACCACAGCCTTCAAACATCACGATTTTTCTGGAGCATTTTTTCAAGCAGGGGTTTCGGAATTGACTATGGCAGCAATGGCAACAGGTATGGCTTTACATGGCGGTGTCATTCCTGTTTGTGCGACCTTCTTTGCTTTTTCTGACTATATGAAGCCTGCTATTCGAGTATGTGCTTTGATGGAACAGCCTGTAATTTTTGTATGGACACATGATGCTTTTAGAGTAGGAGAGGACGGTCCTACACATCAGCCGATTGAGCAAGAAGCTCAAATTCGCTTGATGGAAAAACTACAAAATCACTCGCATCGCAATAGTTTCTTAGCGTTACGTCCTGCGGATGTTAATGAAGCGACTGTCGCTTGGAAAATGTGTTTAGAAAATAGAAATACGCCATCGGGGTTGATTTTATCTCGTCAAGGGATTCCGAATTTACCCAACTCTAGCTACGAAATGGCATTGCAAGCCGAGAAAGGAGGATATATCGTACAAGATTGCGTAGGTACGCCTGATGTGATTTTAATTGCAAATGGCTCAGAGGTTTCTACCTTAGTTGCGGGTTCTGTAATCTTAGAAGAGCAAAAAGGATTAAAGGTAAGAATCGTATCTGTACCTTCTGAGGGCGTATTTAGAACGCAATTTAAGGAGTATCAATATGCGGTATTACCTGCTGGAGTTCCTAAGTTTGGTTTAACGGCTGGTTTGCCTGTTAACTTAGAAGGTTTAGTGGGTGCAGATGGAAAGGTATTTGGTTTAACGCACTTCGGTTATTCTGCTCCTTATACGGTATTGGATGAAAAATTTGGGTTTACGGCAGATAATGTGGTGAAGCAGGTGGAGGAGATTTTGGGATAGGAGCTTACGGTTTATTTTTATTTATTTGTTTATGAGTAATCTAAGAGGTATATTTTAACGACATATCGGCTTATATGAGCTGATATGTCGATACTACCCTATAAAAATAAGAGATAAGGTAGAACCAAATAAATGAACATTATTGTTGCAAATCACTTTTTAATGATAGATACTTTTGATAAATTTGTTCAATTCAATAAAATACAACTTATATGAAAGTAGTCTCATTTTTCGCAGGTGCAGGAGGACTAGACCTTGGCTTTGAAAAAGCAGGATTTAATGTGATTTGGGCAAATGAATATAATAAAGAAATTTGGGAAACCTACGAAAAAAATCATGTAAATACGACCCTTGATAGACGAAGTATTACAAAAATAAAAGCTAATGAAGTTCCAGATTGTGATGGAATAATTGGTGGACCTCCTTGTCAAAGTTGGAGTGAAGCAGGTGCATTGAGAGGGATCAAGGATAAACGAGGTCAGTTATTTTTTGATTTTATTAGAATTTTAGAAGCAAAGCAGCCAAAATTCTTTCTTGCAGAAAATGTCAGTGGAATGCTCTTACCGAGACATGCCGAAGCATTAGAAAACATTAAAGAAATGTTTAGAAATGCAGGAATTGGCTATGAGCTTTCTTTTAAATTACTGAATTCTTCCGACTACAATGTACCGCAAGATAGAAAACGAGTTTTTTTTATTGGTATTCGCAAAGATTTAGGATTTCAATTTAAATTTCCTCAGAAAAAGTATCCCAAAATCCCTTTAAAAGAAGCAATAGGGGATTTGCAAAACGATGTTCTCCCTGCAAAGGAAAAAAATTATTCTAATGAAAATGAATGTTTAATTCCTAATCATGAATATATGATAGGTGGGTTTTCTACTATTTTTATGTCAAGAAATAGAGTGAGAAGTTGGAATGAACAATCATTTACCATACAAGCAGGAGGAAGACATGCACCATTACATCCACAAGCACCTAAAATGATATTCGTTGAAAAAAACAAAAGAATTTTCGCTCCTGCGAAAGAGCATTTATATAGGCGCTTGAGTGTTAGAGAATGTGCAAGAATTCAAACTTTTCCTGATGATTTTATCTTTTATTACAACAAAGTTGCCGCAGGATATAAAATGATTGGAAATGCTGTTCCTGTGAACTTAGCAAAGTTTTTAGCCGAAAATATTAAGATGCAGATTGAAAACTCTATCAATTTAGAAGACTTAGTTGGTACAAGTAGAGAAGTATTTGATTTAACGCATTTTTGTTATTTTGCTCCTTGTACAGTACTGGATGAAAAATTTGGGTTTACAGTAGATAGTGCAGTGAAACAAGTAAAGGAGATTTTGGTGTAGAATTTTCATTATGATTTATAATAGAACAGCACCAAGGTTTTGACTTGAATGCTGTTTGTTTTTTATAAATCATTAAACTTAGAGAAATCCATGAAAAAGCATCAGCCTTTCAATTGTGCTTTTATTCTTGCGACTTTCTTAAGGTTTCTAAAAAGATTATCATCCGTATGCCAAACTTTATTTATAATAACACCTAACCAATAATCTTTTTCAATATCCTCATGAGAATAGACTTGTTCTAAGCTAATAGAATTTTCCTTCAAAAAATGAATTGATACCATTTTACCAATCCAATTTGCTCCCCAATGAGACCAAGTTCCAAGATGCTTGACTGCTTCATAATTTCGAGTAAGCACAGATTTATTTTCAAAGTTTTTTATTAAACTGATTCCATATTCGCTGGTTTCAGCGGATATTTTTAATTTTTCTAAATTAATTAATCCGAAACCACTGGAAATAGGAGGTACACTTTCAATATAATCAGGAATTATTTTGTCTTCATCTGTTAACTCTGCTACCCCTAAATGAAACCACTTATCTTTTCCTCTCAATGGTGGAAAAGAACTTGACAATAAAGG
>CAYLSF010000962.1:0-3406 GCA_964385675.1 uncultured Saprospiraceae bacterium | reverse complement strand
CTACGGAAGAACTTTTTTAATGACTAAGTGTCAACTGATAAATGATTCATCTCAAGTTTTTTTTATTTTGCTGATAATGATATTTGGGAATATGATGGCAATACTTCCCCTTCACTTCTCCATAATGTAGGAACACAATTAGCGGATTTTACGAAATTCAATGGAAAACTGTATTTTACAACGGTTAATAACCAAAATACTTTGTTTTGGGAGTTTGACGGAGTTAGCCCTCCTAATCAAATTGCAAACCTCGGTAGTTCTATATTAAAAACCAATAGTCTAATTTCAATTAATGGAATATTATATTTTGCTACTAATTCAGACCTTTGGGAATATAATGGAACTAATACAGCTACTACTTTAATGTTCACTTATGGTTCTAATTATGATCCAAACAATTTAACAGAATTTAATGGGAAACTATATTTTGGAGCTAAGATTGGCAGTAACAATCGTTTATTTGAATATCATACTAATAGTTTTACAGAAATAGGTAGTAGTTATGGTTTTAATTTATCTGAAATAGAAGTAGCAAATGGTATTTTATATATTGAAGATCATGGTTGGAGTAATATACTCATGTATGATGGTGCCAATATTACTCTTCTTTACACTTCAGGAACTGCTTATTTTCAACCTAGGGTTTTAACAAAATTTAATGGAGAACTATATTTCTTAGGAGAAGATGTATCTGGCATATCCAAATTATGGAAAATAGATAATTCTAATTTCGCTTTTTCAGTATCTAATCCTGCTCTTAGCTATGGTATTTATTCATTTTCTTCAATTAAAGTAATAGATGGGAAATTATATTTTATGGAACAGGGGCAAGGGTTTTCATCATTTTATTTAAATGAATATGATGGAAATAATCTTAATACACTTGCTAATTTCAATAATTTTGTCGATGTAGATAATTTACATTTACATAAATTGCATGGAAATATATATTATATTTATAATGATTTTGTAAATGGTGAAGAGTTATGGAGATATAATGGCAGTTCTGCTACAATGATAACAGATATAAACCCTAATAGCGGTTCTTCAACCATTCAAAACCTAACTACATTTAATGGAAAACTATATTTTACTGCTACAAATGGAAATAATGAAATAGAGTTATGGCAATATGCTCCAAATATTACTTTCTCCAATAACGCCTGCGAAAACGATGACGAACTCCTAGTCAATATCACTGCTACAAATGTAACCAATGACCTCGGTGCGATAAGTATGGTCTTTGATTATGATGATGCATTCATGACCTACGACGCCTCCTATTTGGAGCAACATCCAAACCTAAATGTCAATCAAACAACTGCCAATACCGTTATCAATGAAGTCAATGGAAAAATCTATATCTCTTGGGCAAGTGGTAATGGTACAGCAGCCACTATCGCTAATGGAGACACCTTATTTACCCTTCGATTTACACCAGCAAGTGGCAGTACATTTGGAGCAGGAACAACTGGTCTTGATTGGGATAACACCATAGCAGGTAATAACGAATTAGCGGATGGTACACAAAATGTACTTACAACAACCTTTACAGACTCTATTGCTACTATTCATGCTGCCCCTATCGCAGATTTAACCAATGATGCTACCAATCATGAAACTTGTGATGGCGATGTTGTTTTGTTTACCGCTACAGGTGGAGACATCTATGAATTTTTTGTAGATAATGCTTCACAAAGTCCAGCAAGTGCTACAGCTACCTTTACTGACTCCACCTTAACGAATGGAAATGTAGTATCTGTAATAGTTACCAATGGATATGGTTGTACAGATGATGATGCTACTACCATGACTGTTTATGACTTACCAGATGTTACACTCACTTCTGATGATAGCGATAATGAAGTCTGTAAAAATCAAACCGTTACCTTTACTGCAGGAGGAACAGATGACTACATATTCAAAGTAGATGGAACACCTCAAACACCACAATCGCCTAGTTCTACTTTTGCTTATACACCTAATACTGTAGGAACTTATGTCATTAGTGTAGAAGGCGAAAATACCACGACAGGTTGTAAAGATGATAGTCCTACGACTTTTAGTATTAACGTATCAGATTGTTATACCACAAGTGGAGAAATCGTCTATAAAAATACCGATGAAACCAAAATGACGAATGTCGCTATTACCATGACGAATAATGATGGTACACTTATCTCTTCTACTCAGACAGATCAAAATGGTAGTTTTAGCATTGATGATATGGTACAAAACGAAACTTATACTTTTAGTGCCACCTCTACCAAAGGACACGGTGGTATCAACTCTACGGACGCCTTAGGTATTATTTTAGAAGCCTTGAACCCTCTAGTAAATTATTTTCCAGCAGGAAGTATTGAAAAAAAAGCAGCAGATGTAGATGGAGCGAGTGGTATTAACGCCACAGATGCTTTATTAGTTATGCAACGCTTCGCACAAGTCGTAAATACTTTTGCAATAGGCGATTGGGTATTTGAAGATAAACTACCATACAGCATGACACAAGATTATATTGGTGAAAAAATCTATGCCTTAGCTTCGGGTGATGTGAATGGATCTTATACCAATATTCCTGATAATGGTGGTACAAGTGTCTTTTTAACTCAAAATGGGAATCTATCGGTAACGTATGGTCAAACCGTACAAATTCCAATTACCGTAGCACAAACTGCTGAGATGGGGGCAATTTCCTTATCGGTTTATTTTCCATCACAGTATATGACGATTCAAAATGTCACTCTAGCCAATGGCAGTCCTTTTATCCACAATATTCAAGGCGATGAATTGCGTATAGCATGGGCGGAAGCTACTCCAATGCAGTTAGCAGCAGGAGATGTTGTCTTAACCTTAGAAGCTATCATTCATGATGCAGCAAATGTAGTCAACTATCCTTTAGGCGTTAATATGGACAGCGAAATCGCTAATGGACAAGCCATACCGTATGATGTTATTACCTTAGAAGCTCCTATTTTGGCATTCACCACTAATACCCATACGGCTTTAGCATCGGATATTAATATCCGTAATTACCCTAATCCGTTTAGCACAACTTCTACAATTGAATATCAATTGCCACAAGCAGGAGACGTAACACTAACGGTTTACAACGCCATAGGACAACAAGTACAAACCCTTGTACAAGAAACCCAACAGGCTGGGCAACATCAAGTTATGGTAAATGCTGCTAATTGGGCAACAGGTACTTACTTCTATACTATCTTGGTTCAAGAAGAAAATAAAAGTTACACTGCGACTAAAAGAATGATGATTATTGGACAATAAATAGTAGTAAGTACGAGGTCATAAATAAGCATAATTAAAATTTTGAAATTATTTTTTGATTATACAATTCAAAAAACGGACATATAGCCGTAGTTACATGGAGTATTTTTGAAGAAGTAGA
>CAYLSF010000961.1:0-3406 GCA_964385675.1 uncultured Saprospiraceae bacterium | reverse complement strand
ATTTATTGGCAGTTTTTGTAAAAAATGAAACAAGAGAATATGCTTCTCATGCTATTCAAGGAAAATATACCAAAGAGGATAACTATTTAGTTTTTAAACCTTACTTCCCTTTTGAACGTGGAATGAATTATATCGTTAGAACTCAAAATACGAATGCCAATGACCAATATCTTTATCAATCCTTCCAAATAGGAAAGACAAGTATAGTTAAAAAAGCAGAGGTCATAAGCATATATCCATCTGCTAATCAACTTCCTGAAAATTTATTACGTTTTTACATCTATTTCAATACGCCAATGCAAAAAGGACAGGCTTTGAAATATATACAACTGATAGATGAAGAAGGCAATATTGATAGACACGCATTCATGGAATTCAAACAAGAGTTATGGAGTACAGATGGTAAACGGCTAACCATATTATTTGATCCAGGACGAATAAAAAGAGGTGTATCAACAAATGTATTGCGAGGGCCTGCTTTATTGGAAGGTAAGAAATACAAACTACGTATATCAGGAGTTTGGCAAGATGTCTATGGACAACCATTGTCGATTAATACAACAAAAGAATTTGTGGTAGCTCATGATTATCGCCAACAGATGAAAATTAATAATTGGGAAATAGATGTACCAAAAGCAAACTCTAATGATACACTAACCATAAAATTTGATAGAATTATAGACCATGCTTTAATTCAATCTATGATAACATTGGAGCATAAAGAAGACAATCCAATTGGGCATTGGGAAATTTTAGGTAATGAACAGTCACTACAATTTATACCTCAAAGAAAATGGTTAGAAGGAGATTATAGAATTGTAATAGATAGTCGTTTGGAAGATATTGTCGGAAATAACCTACAGAATTTATTAGATCATAATAAGACAGATCAAGAGAGTAAAAGCCAAGCTTATCATTTTATTGAATTCAAGTTGTAATTATTAAGTGCTTCGTAAGTGGGGGGCGCTAAATTTGTAAACAAGTGGTGTGGAAGAAGGTATAAAGTATCAATGACTTCTATCCTGACCTATTGCATTTAGTCCTAACTTTTGAAAAATAATAAAACCTAAAGATTTAATCGTATTTTTCGGAAATACTTGATAAGTGTGACCAAAATAACTACAGCAGAACAGTTTTGCCATGATATATTAAATTCCACCATAAAGCATGCAAGCCTTTGGTAGGGATAATCATGGCTTTAGGCAGTGAAAGAACTGCGTGTAATCCGACGCAACTAAGTTTGAGTCCATTCTTCCAATATCATTATTGCATTATCGGGAAAGTGATGAAAGAATTTGGTGAACAACTCAACAGTGTGCAAAGTGAGGAACTAAAATCAGAACTCCGACAAATCTTTATTAACCAATTGCCTGAGGAATCTGTATATAATTTATTCTCCGATTTTACCACGATACGTAAACCCGAGTCTCCAACTCTGGCAGAACGTGGCTTTATCAATGTTCCCAATGTCCGAATTAGTGGTAATAAGCCCATAGACATTGGGTACTATATTTCTTGTGTCAACTTGCATTTATACGGCGAAGAACACCCTGTGCCTTGGAGTATTCTATTGGACAACTTGCGTCTCGCATTCAATGCCGATAAAAATCAAATAGCGGGCCAACAGTTGGCTACCATTATTAGAGATAAAAAATTGCCTTTTGCCCAAAGTGACAAAATTGTCCATACTTCCGATAGTGGTTACACGACTGCGGCTTACCTTGCACCATTGATTAAAGAGTTTGATAACCTACTGTTAATAAGTAGGATGCGTTACGGCATGAAGGTCTACAAACCTTATACGAGTGCACAAAAAGACCATGGTCGCCCTAAAGACTATGAAGACGCCCCGTACTACTTGCAGACCGAGACCGAACGCACTTTCACACACCGCAAGACCAAAGAACGTTACACCAAACGACCTATCTTTGAGTTGAGTCATGACGAAGAAGTAGAATACGAAGCAACTACGCTCAAAGGTCGCCAAATTATTATCCAAATCTACCGTTGGAACGACGTACTTTTACGTGGTAAAAACGGTCACAAAATGGCGGACAAACCTTGTGATTTAATCTGTATTCGTTTCATTGACAAACAAACCGCTGCTCTTTTACACAAGCATGAACTGTTCGTCGGTATTTGGGGTAAAAATCGCAGCACACACACACCACACAGCAAGTGTAGGTAGATTACAAACATCGCTATGATATTGAACCTCATAACCGCTTTAGCAAACAGCAGTTGTTATTGGACAAATATCAAACCTCAAATGTTAAGTTCTTAGATGCTTGGGGGTACACCGTCATGCTTACTTTTTGGTTATTATTTGCTGTATCTAAGGATACTGAAAGCTGCGTCAATCCATGGGAAAAATATTTACCTGTAGTTAAAAGAGCCGAACAATCAAAAGATAGAATGACCGTAGCTATGACCCGAAAAGGGGCAAAAAAACTTTTTTCTACTTTTGATTTACGCCCTTTTAAACCTCAAGAGTCTAAAAATGGTCAAGGACGTAAAAATGGCGATGTTTTACCCAAAAAGATAAGGTATCCACCAAGTCGAAAACTTAAAAATGAACGAAATTACAAGCAAAGTATAGAGCAAATTGAATAGACATATCTTAAAATATGGCTATTTATCTTGTTGTGACCAGTAGTCACATGAAATTTGTTTGTCCAAAGTCTAATAGAATTAATATCAAGATTAAACTCCAAATCCATTTTAAGTAAGGATTTGGAGTTTTTAATTGAACTGAATTTGGGAAAATTTGATTGAGTTTTGTGGTATCACTGCTAAACCAACCCTGAAATGCGTCTATATTTCGAGCACATAACCATGTTGATAGTAATTTTTTAGGTTTACCAAAAGATGTTACTCCTACTGCTTTTTCCTTCCCTCTATCTCTTGATGCGTAAACTAGATATCTATAGGCGTATATGTCAAAATATGTATCGCAAGTACTTCCATGGTGATAAATCGTTATCAATTTATCAGAACTTCCTTTCCACTTTTTTTCAACTTCAAATAAATATTTCCAACCATAATCAATTTCTTCTTCGTCTCCTTCTTCATGCTTATATCTACCTATTTCATATCTTTCTGCTTTAATTATTTTACCTACGAAAATTTCATCAGCATAATGTTCAGATGCCTCTTTAAAAGATATCGTATCACATGAACAGGCATTAACCTCAGAATTTACAATTAACATCAAAAGTAAAAATAATATATACCCAAAATGAACTAACGTCTTTTGAATCATATAAAAATACATTTTGTTTTATAAAAAAACAACATAAAACTGAAGTAAAACAAAATCGCTACACCAAATCAGCCCAAAATAGTGCCAAAAGTACTAAAAAACGAAACAATTACTTGTGTGTACTGATATTTTACCTTACTGTTT
>CAYLSF010000960.1:0-3409 GCA_964385675.1 uncultured Saprospiraceae bacterium | reverse complement strand
AATAAGGCTCGGTGCTATGCACCTAAATTATAGTGTACAAAAGGTGCATAGCACCGAGCCTTATTGTAGCATTAAAATAAAAAGTATGTAGAGGTACAGCGTACCGATACCAAAGTGTTGATTATCAAAGGTGAATAAGTCTAATAATCCGTTGCTAAAGCCACCGCTTTGGTTTCTATCGGATTTAATGGTATTTTCATGTCTATTTTAAAGAATAGACTAGCAAAATATGAATAAAATAATACCAAAAAGGAGTCTTTATTATGTACAAATGTCAAATAATAAAACTCAAAAATTAGTGGGAATATTTCTATTGGCCTTATTTCTATTCAATTTTCCACTCATTAATATTTTTGGCAAAGACATCATCATAGCAGGTATTCCTTTGCTGTATTTATATATTTTTCTAGTGTGGGTAGCAATTATTGTAGCGATTGTGTGGGTAGTGGAGTTTAGAAATAGAAAGTAATTTTAGCCATCCCGTTAAAAGATAAAGGTCTATCAAATTTGTAAAGTTTAATAAACCAACCAAGTAACGAACCTCGCCATGATTGTATGGATTGTAATCATTGTTTCTGTTCTCTATTTTGCTATCTTATTTGGGGTAGCAGCTTACAGTGAGCGACAAGCCTTGAAGGGCAAAAGTATTATTAGCAATCCGTATGCTTATGCCCTTTCTTTAGCCGTATTTTGTACCGCTTGGACATTTTATGGTAGTGTAGGACGAGCGGCTACCACAGGAGTAGGCTTCTTACCCACTTATCTAGGGCCAACCCTACTCGCTCCTATTTGGATCGTGCTTTTAAAAAAAATGATCGTTATCAGTAAGCACCAACGCACGACCTCTATTGCCGATTTTATCTCTGCTCGATATGGAAAAAGTACGCCTATCGGAGTATTAGTGACCTTAGTAGCGGTCTTTGGCGTAATCCCTTATATTGCTGTTCAATTGCAAGCAGTAGCCGAAAGCTTTAATATCTTGATTAGTGAGGAACCCTCTTCCCTTACAGAAACCATGACAGGAGAATTATTCTATTTAGATACTTCCCTCTATATCGCTATTGCCCTTATTTTATTTACGATTCTATTTGGAACTCGGCGACTAGAAACCACCGAAGGACACGAAGGATTAGTGGCAGCCATAGCCTTTGAGTCCATTGTAAAATTATTTGCCTTTTTGGCGGTAGGTGTATTTGTCACTTATGGTATTTATGGGGGGATTACGGATGTATTCGCACAGGCCATGCAAAATGAATCTATTTCTAAACTGATTACATTTGAACAAGCGGGTATAGATGACTGGGAATGGACCTGGCTGATTGCACTTTCTACATTTTCCATTTTATTATTGCCTAGACAATTTCACGTGGCGGTTATCGAAAATACGAACCCTCACCATGTGGATAGGGCGATGTGGTTATTTCCTTTGTACTTACTACTCATCAATATATTTGTATTACCCATTGCATTTGGTGGCTTATTGCACTTCCCCGATAATAGTGTGGCTGCCGATTCTTTTGTCTTGAAATTACCATTGATTTATGATCAAATCCTATTAAGTATCATTGTTTTTTTAGGGGGACTTTCAGCAGCTACGAGTATGATTATAGTAGCTACCATTGCATTGAGTATTATGGTGGGTAATAATATTATTTTACCGCTAATCTTAAAGGTACAGGCTCAAGACGATACAGGGACAGATACCTTTTCGGGTAGAAACCTCATTAATATCCGTCGAATAGTTATTGCCGTCATTATCATATTAGCCTACATTTATTTTAAAGCCATTAGTGGTCAATATTCCTTAGTATCTCTTGGACTAATCTCTTTTGTAGCGGTTGCACAATTTGCCCCTGCTTTAATCGGTGGAATGTTTTGGAAAGAGGCAACGGCAAAAGGAGCGTTTTGGGGATTGATGACTGGATTTTTAATATGGGCGTATTTATTGCCTTTGCCTACATTGGTAGAAAGCAACCTAATTTCAAATTATTGGACTGAAAATGGATTGGGTGGAATTGCTATTTTCAAACCCGATCAGTTTTTGGGGCTTCAAGGCGTATCTCCCGTTACGATGGGGGCATTTTGGAGTCTGTTTTTTAATGTGGGAATTTATGTAATGGTTTCGCTACACACAACGCCAACGCCTATTGAACTCAAACAAGCCGATATTTTTGTAGATATTTATAAATATGCTGACGATAGTCCTACGCAAGAAGTCTTAAAACGTACCGCCTCTTTTGAATCCATTGAGTTATTACTTTACCGATTTTTGGGTAAAAATAGAGGAGAAGAACGGCTTAAAGCTTATGCTGAAATGGCTCAAATTAACCTCAGTAATATGCACACCGCTAACGAAGAGTTGATTAGCTATGTGGAAAACACATTGACAGGGGCAATCGGTGCAGCTTCTGCCCGTATTCTCCTAGATTCTGTGGTGAAAGAAGATCCGATTTCACTAGAAGAGGTCATGAACATATTGGATGAAACGCAGCAAATTTTATCCTATAGCAAAGCCCTAGAACAAAAATCTAAAGAATTAGAAAAAACCACCATTCAATTAAAAAATGCGAATCAACAGCTCAAAGAACTCGATGCGTTAAAAGATGAATTTATCACCACAGTAACGCACGAATTACGTACCCCCATCACTTCTATCAAAGCATTGTCCCGAATTTTATTTGATGATAAAGACTTGAGCGAGCAGCAAAAAGAAGATTTTTTAGCTATTGTCGTCAATGAAAGTGAGCGGATTGCAAGACTGGTCAATCAAGTGTTGGATATTGAAAAAATCCAAAATAAGACAACCGCTAATCTCACCTTTAAAACCGTTAATTTACATCAAATTATAGAACAGTCCATTCAAAATGTATTACCTTTAATACAGGAGAAAAAAATTGATTTGGTTAAGGAATTGACGAATCAACCGATTGAAATAAAGGGAAATCGGGACAAACTCATGCAAGTTGTCATTAATTTATTGTCCAATGCCATTAAATTTTGCGATGCTCAAAAAGGGCAAATTACAGTCACATTAAAGCAAATGGCTAACAAAAACATTATACAAGTAAAAGATAATGGTAAGGGTATCGAACCCAAAAACCAATCTAAAATATTTGACCGCTTCACCCAAATCAACGATGCTCAACTAGGAAAACCACAAGGCAGCGGACTCGGCTTATTTATTTCTAAAACTATCATCGAACAACATCAAGGCACACTTTCCGTAGAAAGTCAGGTGGGGAAAGGAGCGACTTTTATTATTCAGTTGCCTGTATAAAAAATCATAAATCCGTAAGTAGGTTGACTTAATTGTTTATCCCGATAGCAATCGGGAGTTAAATTGCTCAATTGTTGACCTAATATTCGTGTATAATCATTTGATAAATAACAATTAAGCAATTTTATTACT
>CAYLSF010000959.1:0-3412 GCA_964385675.1 uncultured Saprospiraceae bacterium | reverse complement strand
TAATGGTGTTCTCGGTCAATTGAGTACTTTTGCTACTGTGCTGAATGGGATTAAGGGTATTTTGAAACGTAGGAATTGACTTTTAAAAATCGTATATTTGAAAAGGTCAAAATCTTGAAATCATGGAAACGACAAATCATATAGAGGGTATATCATTTTCGTCATTTGATGAACAACAAGCGATTAGAACGTTCAATTTAAAACCAATAGTACGTGCAAAATTCATAATAGGACTTAAGTATTAAGTTTCCAATTGCCCTAGATTAATGACATCTTGGAAATTGGCATACTTATATCTAAAAATTCACTCAACTCAGGTTGAGAGTTGAGTTTGTCGAAAAGTATTTTTACAAATTTAGTATTGTATGCTTTTCGAACCAGAGAGTTCATTGACATCGTTGAATTCGATTTGATTAATTCAAGTTGATATAGATTAATAGTGGCTAAGCTCATATTAATCCCGATAGCTATACGGCTTTTGCATTATACTTATTTTTCTAAAAAACTTAGTTTTTCGATGGAAAAACAAGGTTTTAAAGATAAAAGTGTTTTTAAACCACCTAGTTCTTTGATAATTTAGGCAAACCAATCCTATTTTCCGAATAGATAAAAAGTCTATTTGGAAGCCCAAAGTGTTATTAAAAAATCGTTACCTTATTTATGAGTAGACAATTTTTTGAGCGAGTGGTTGAAAAATTTGTTGTAGAGAACGTCCTTGTTTAAAATTAACAAGTACATATTCTAACAAATTAAAAATAGCTTCTGCACTTATTAGTCGTCTCAAAAATAGTAGCGTGAAATCTGATTCCGTTTGGATGCTCTGTGGAATTTTCGACAATAAAGCATCATCATGACTTAGAAATTTGAGTATCGAAAAAGCAACCGTAACCAAAGCAATATGTGTCTGTATAGCCTTATAATTACAGCCCTGCGATAGCTATCGGGAGAGGAACGAGCGACTGTCTATCGTCCACCGTCTACCGTCGATAATATGAATTACGATTATATCATTGTTGGTACGGGTTCAGCAGGTTGTGTGTTGGCGAACCGCTTATCAGCCGACCCGAATAATAAAGTACTGCTATTAGAAGCAGGAAGCAAAGACAGCAAATTGGAAATCAGTATTCCAATGGCTTTTTCGCAACTATATCATTCTAATGTAGATTGGGATTACAAGCCCGAACCATTGGAGCATGCCAATGGACAAGTCATTTTTTACCCGAGAGGAAAAGTGCTTGGTGGATGTAGTGCTATCAATCTGATGCTTTATGTCACAGGCTTATCTCACAGCTTTAATTCAACTTATAAAAATTCCCTCTGTCCAAATATCAATTCAAATTCCGATACTCCGAAGGACTAATACCTGTTTTTGATTTAAACAACTTACTAAAGTGCTGCGGATAACCAAAACCTAAATCATAAGCAATAGCACTTACAGGTGCATTGGAATTGAGCAATACATTTTTTGCTTTCTCAATGATAAAACCGTGAATGTGGTCTTTGGCACTTCTGCCTGTTTCGATTTTAAGCAAATCACTCAAATAACGGCCAGACATATTAAGTGCTTGACCACATTGCGTAATGGTTGGGAGTCCTTTTTTATACAATTCTTCAGAAGCAAAATAAACTTCAAGGTATTGCTCAAATCGAGTGATATAATCTTTGTTTAGATTGGTACGGGTGTAAAATTGACGGTCATAATAGCGACGACAGTATTTCAAAAGCGTTTCTAAATTAGCAATAATCAACTCTTGCGAATGCTTGTCAATATTTTGCTGTAGCTCAATATCAATCCTTTCTACCAAATCATTTAATATCTTTTTTTCTTTATCAGAAACATGTAAAGCTTCATGCGTTTCATATTCAAAAAAAGAATACTCTTTTATAGTTTTGCCCAGTTCTGATTTACGAATTAAATCGGGATGAAACAAAATATTCCAACCTCCTCCATCTGTATTTCTAGTAGTACCTGCAAATGAAATCACCTGATTGGGCGCAATAAAGGTCAATGTTCCTTCTTCGTAATCATATAAATTTCGTCCATACTGAAAAGAGCCGCTGACTTTTCCTTTCATTCCCAAATAGTATAAATCACATGTCATTTTGATATTTTCAAAATCCAAATCAATCTTGGGCCATCCGTTAAAAATGGTTATCAATGGATGAAATGGTTGCTTTGAACCAAATAAACGATGTACTTGTGAGACACTTTTGATATGATAGAAATTAGACATAATCTTTTATAAAAATGAAAGTTGATGAAATATTTCATTTATGCTTCCGCTATTGAACAAGTAATAGCGGCAGCAATAATAGAAGAATATAACCATTTTAAAAATATTCCCTACTGACCTTCTGCAACTTTTTTAAACATATTACCAGCAAGGTTTAGCATCGTCTTTCTAGGTAAATGACGACCAATAGCCATCATCATCTTATTATTACGCCCTGTAATAATATATAATTTATCCTTCAAAAAGGCATCTAAGCATTCATTGGCAACAACTTCGGCACTTAGATATGAGCTTGACCGTTCCATGCTACCGACATTTGCTCTAGCTTTTTCGGATTTATCTGTAGCAGTAGTAGCAAAGTTGGATTGCGTTCCGCCAGGACACAATGCCATCACTCGAATGCCTTCTTCTTGATATTCAAATCTCAAAGCCTCTGAAAAATTTAAGACATAGGCTTTGGTAGAAGAATAAACATTGGCATAAGGTACAGGCCCGAATGAGGCAACCGAACCAACATTAATAATGCCACCACTTCCTTTTTTGACCATATTAGGAATAAACAAATGGCACAAATCTGTTAAGGCAACGATGTTGAGTTGTATCATTTTTGCATAGTCTTCGCGCTCAAATTTAGTGAATTTGCCCCATCTGCCATAACCTGCATTGTTGATTAACAAATCAACGGATAATCCTGCTTGAGTGATAGCAGCGTGCAATTGTTCGCCAGCATTCGGCACACTTAAATCACTTGCAAAAACGTAGGCTTCACGACCCAATTGACGAACTGTTTCAGCTACTTCGTTCAGCTTATCTTCTGACCTCGCGGTAAGTATTAAATTTGCTCCTCGTTTAGCCAACTCTTCTGCGATTGCTAAACCTATACCTGAAGAGGCACCTGTTACTAATGCCGTTTTATTTTTAAAATCTGTCCACTTTGACATAATTAGTTGTTTTTCTTGTTAATTGATAATACAAAGGTGAGGGTTTTGAATAACGGCTAGATATACATTTCGCAGAAGGTTGTATATATTTCGCAGAAGATTAGAAACTGACCACTTCATCTTCAATATCACTATAATAACTTTGTAAATCTAGTATTCTTTGAAATTGTAAGTATTGATGTATGAACTCTTTGGCAATTAAAGTGGTATGGTTGTATTCCTTAGAATTATTATAAG
>CAYLSF010000958.1:0-3412 GCA_964385675.1 uncultured Saprospiraceae bacterium | reverse complement strand
CAAAGAATCATTGTATTTTAAAAATAATTATAGTATCCTTTTAAGTTTATCACAGTTTAATTTCATTAATATTTCATAAATTTAAACCCATCGTTCAAAATCAATAGAACCAAATTTATGAGATATTTACTATATGCAATTAGCCTTTTATTCATATTATCCAGTTGCGAGAAGGAAGTAAAACCCAATGTAAAATTAGACTTGCCCAACCGTCCAAATATCCTTTGGCTGGTAGCAGAAGATTTAAGTCCTTATATCCCTTCTTTTGGAGATAGCACCATTCAAACGCCAAATTTAAGTCGATTAGCCGCAGAAGGTGTTTGTTATGATAATTTTTACTCGCCCTCGCCTGTGTGTGCACCGAGTCGGGCTGCCATTGCTATGGGGATGTATCCGACCAAAATCGCAGCCAATCACATGCGAACAGGGCCCTGGTTTGCTCCCGATGTTCCTCAAGCTATTATGGATAGAATGAAACCGTATTGGCCAGAAGGTATTCCACTCTATGATGCTATGCCGCCCGAAGGCAGTCGAATGATGAGTGAATATTTACGAATGGCAGGTTATTATTGTAGCAATAATGCGAAAGAAGATTATCAATTTAGACGAACCTTAACGAGTTGGGATGAAAGCAGCGATAAGGCTCATTGGAGCAATAGGAAAGCAGGACAACCCTTTTTTGCGGTTTTTAATTTTGGCGTAACGCATGAATCTCAAATATGGGGTAAAGCAACTGACTCCCTTTGGGTAGATGAAAATTTAGACGTACCCGTTCCGCCCTATTTACCCGATACAGAAATTGGTCAAAAAGATGTTCGCCGAATGTACTCGAATATTAAAGAAATGGATTATCAAGTCGGTGAAATTTTAAAACAACTGGAAGAAGATGGGGAACTAGATAATACCATTATCGTGTGGTACACCGATCACGGTGGCCCGTTACCTCGACAAAAGCGATTATTGTATGATTCGGGACTAAAAGTCCCCATGATTATTCGCTATCCCAACCAACAATTGGCAGGAACTCGAAATGATGATTTAATTAGTTTTATTGATTTAGCCCCCACTACCCTATCCATTGCCAATATTGAACCTCCAAAAGAAATGGATGGAAAGGCCTTCTTAGGTAAATATGAACGAAAAGAAAAAGCCAAATATATTTATGCCGCAGCAGATAGATTTGATGCGGTTTATGATAGAAATCGAGCGGTACGCGATAAACAATTCAAATATATTCGATATTATAATCCAGAAAAGCCTATGTTTCTACAAGTCGCTTACAGAGAACAAATGGCGATTATGCAAGAATTGCATCGCTTGAAAAAGGAAGGAAAATTGACCAAAGCACAAGCCCTTTGGTTTAGAGAAACTAAACCGAAAGAAGAGTTATTCGATACTAAAAATGATCCACATGAAATTAATAATCTAGCAGATGATCCAAAATATGCAGACAAACTCAAAGAACTACGACATCAATGTGAGCAATGGGTGAACTCTTTTGAGGATACTGGCATGATGGATGAAAAGGACTTGATTGCGAAACTATGGCCTAACGGGCAACAACCTAAAGTCAAAGAACCTATTATCGAAAATAAGGATGGAATAATTACCATTAGTAGTCCGACCAAAGGGGCTTTAATTGGCTATCAATTCATTAATACTGAAAATCCTGTTGATTCTTGGTCCATTTATACCGAACCATTTGAAGTGAACGGTGCTGATAGTTTAAAAGTTGTAGCTGATAGAATTGGGTATTTGAGAAGTGAAACGGTGGAATTGAGAATTGAGAATTGAGAATTAACAATTGAGAATGGGGAATCGAAGTAATTCTCAATTCCCCATTCATTAATTCTCAATTAAATCAGTTGCATCCTAAATCTGTCTGCGATTGTGCGTCATTATTTGGAAAACAATTATTAGACGGTAAATGTGTCGGCTCATATCGTTTTAAATCTGGATCATATAAACCGCTTTCAATAAACTCTACTAAGGCTGAAATTTCCGCTTCGGTTAAGTTTAAGGGTTTAAAGTGCGGTGAAAGCTGACCATTCGGTACATTTGGATTCTGTGCGACCGCATTATTTTTATACTCAATCACTTCACGAACAGAATTAAAGTTACCACCATGTCCGTAAAATGGAGAATTCATTAAGTTGTATAACTGTGGCACTTTAAATTTAAACATATCTTCTGGACGCTGCGTAAAACCGCCTCTTCCAAAATTAGCTTTCTGTAGGGCTTGTTCCATACACCCCAGGACCATCTAAATCATCCATGCCTAAAGCATGAAATTCCATCGTATTTAAGGCAGGGCCTGTATGACACGACGTACAATTACCTTTATCAAAAAATACAACTGCCCCCTCTTTTTCTTGATCGGTCAAGGCTGACTGTTCCCCCTTTAACCAACGCTGAAACGGAGCATAATTTGCCATTAAAGTTCTTTCATAAGCTGCCATTGCCAACCCCGCTGTTTCTGTTGTATAACGAGTTGCTACACTTCTACTTGGAAAAGCTTTATCAAATAATTCCTTGTATTCCGAATTATTAATAAAATCCATATCAATTCCCATTCGGTGTACCGTCATTCCGGCAATCGCTTGTGTTTCCAATCCTTGATAGCCTAGATGATTAACCGCTTTAGGTGTATTTTCTGTCCATTGCTGTTCTGTTCCATTATTATCACCAGACGAACCAAATTGACCATTCCAAAGCATTAGTTCTTGATAAGCACCGTTTAATGCTGTAGGTGTCCTAATGGGTTGAACATCAATTGAATCTGTTTCATAAGCAGGATGTACGACCCTACCCTCTCCAGCATTACCAAACCCTAAACCGCCATCGCCAATGCCTTGCTTAACGCCTGCTTGAAATCCTGCAGCAGCAGAATGACAACTCGCACAAGAATATGTACCGATACCCACACCTTTTACTGCATGAATCGCCAAACCTGTTTCATGGTATAACATTTGACCTAATTCAACTTTTTCTGTGGTAATTGGATTTCGAGGATCTTGCGGAATCGACGCATAATCTGTTTCAGCAGGAAAGGTAAAATAGTCTAACCCTTTTCCATTTGCAGCATTTTTAACCGCTGCTCTTAATCGAATATCTAAAAACTCTTCTTCCGATACGATTGGCTCTTGTTCTTGACAGCTACTTAGTGAAAGTAATAACACAAATATTGTAGAGGAGATAATATGTAATCTTCTTTTTGTAGCTTGATACTGTAGTTTTTTCATTTAGATGAATTTTTTAATACGTCTTCTTTAAGACATTTTTTTGACAAATAATAGACCAAATTTTACGTCATTACGCTTATTTCACCAAAAGAGAACTTAATGTTATAAGGTATAAATACCTATCTCATTCAAATTCTAGTTTATTATCACATATTCAAAATATTGATTTG
>CAYLSF010000957.1:0-3418 GCA_964385675.1 uncultured Saprospiraceae bacterium | reverse complement strand
CACTGAAGATGGATGTTTTGGTAGAGCTGCTGTACCATCAGGTGCTTCTACAGGAAAGTACGAAGCAGTAGAGTTAAGAGATGGTGACAAAGGGCGTTTTTTAGGAAAAGGGGTTTTAAAGGCTTGTCAAAATGTAAATGAAATCCTTTCTGATGAATTAATCGGTCATTCTATCTTTGATCAATTATATATTGACCAATTAATGAACCGTATTGATGGAACAGAAAATAAAGGTAAATTAGGAGCAAATGCAATTTTAGGGGTGTCTTTAGCTATTGCTAAAGCTGCAGCTCAAGAAATTGACCAGCCATTATACCGTTATGTAGGTGGGGTAAATGCTCACGTATTACCTGTGCCAATGATGAATATCATCAACGGTGGTAGTCACGCAGATAATAGTATTGACTTTCAAGAATTCATGATTATGCCTGTAGGGGCATCTACCTTTTCTGAAGGTTTGAGAAAAGGAACTGAAATTTTCCACAATTTAAAGAAAGTATTGAAAAGTAAAAATTACTCTACAAACGTGGGAGATGAAGGTGGATTTGCTCCAAATATCAAATCAAACGAAGAAGCGATTCAAATCGTTATTCAGGCGATTGAAAAAGCAGGATATAGACCGGGCGAAGATGTTTTTATTGCAATGGATGCGGCTGCTTCTGAATTTTATAATGCAGAGGAGAATGTTTACCATTTTCATAAGTCAACAGGGGATAAATTAACCCCTTCTGAAATGGTGAGCTACTGGGCAGATTGGGTCAGTAAATATCCTATTTTGTCTATCGAAGATGGGTTAGATGAAGATGATTGGTCAGGTTGGGCAGAATTGACAAAAGCTGTTGGAAATAAAATTCAATTGGTTGGTGATGATTTATTTGTAACGAATACGAAAAAGTTACAAAAAGGAATTGATATGGGCGTTGCCAATTCAATTCTAATTAAAGTCAATCAAATCGGTTCCTTATCAGAAACTATCAGTGCTGTAGAATTAGCAAAAAGAAATTCTTATACGAGTGTTATGAGTCACCGTTCGGGAGAGACAGAAGACACGACTATTGCTGATTTGGCGGTAGCTTTAAATACAGGACAAATTAAAACAGGTTCTGCTTCACGTTCTGATAGAATTGCTAAATACAATCAGTTATTACGTATAGAACAAGAATTAGGGGATTCTGCACTATACTGGGGTAAGAATCTTTTAAAGAAATAAATTGAGTTTAAACCTTATAGGTTTTAAAAACCTATAAGGTTTGTTTTTTTTCTTTACTTGAAGAAGTATAGAATTATCCTTATTTTTGATGACTAAGAACTAAATTTCAGAATTGTTAATAGGTCTTGCTGTTGTCGTCAACCGTCAACCATCAACTCCCGTATCAAGTACGGTACAGGCTTTAAAACCATTTAAGATGCAAAGAAGTCGTTCTTTTTGGTCAAATTTAAGGAGGCAAGTGCCAGCACCGATGCGTCCCCTCATGAATAAATTCGTGGTGACGATTTTTCTATTTGGTGTTTGGATGCTTTTCTTTGAAAAGTATAGTATTCCTGCTCAATATCAATTGGAAAATACGCTAATTGAATTGGAGCAAGAGAAGAAATATTTTGATGAGCAAATCGCCATTGAAAAAGCAAAAATGAATGAATTATTCACGAATAAGGATAATTTAGAAAAATACAGTAGAGAACGTTACTTAATGAAAAAATCGAATGAAGATTTATTCATTATAGAATATGATGGAGAAAATTAATGGTTAAATTGTTATTGCCTATCGGCTCATTGTTTAATTGTTACGGAATTCGAATAACAATTTAACAGTTACAACAATTCAACAATCACCATAATCATAATAATCAAAAAACTTTTTAAAATGTCTGTTTTAGTCAATAAAGACTCAAATATTATTGTACAAGGATTTACAGGAAAGGAAGGAACATTTCATGCGGGTCAGATGATTGAGTATGGAACAAATGTAGTTGGTGGTGTTACGCCTGGAAAAGGTGGTAAAGAACACTTAGGTAAGCCTGTATTTAATACCGTAGCAGAAGCCGTAGCAAAAGTAGGAGCAGATACTTCTATCATTTTTGTACCACCTCGTTTTGCGGGGGATGCAATTATGGAAGCAGCAGATGCGGGCATTAAAGTCATTATTTGTATCACGGAAGGTATTCCTGTACAAGACATGGTGAAAGTAAAAGCATATATTGAAGAGAGAGATTGTCGTTTAGTTGGTCCTAACTGCCCTGGTGTAATGACACCTGGAGAAGCTAAAGTAGGAATTATGCCTGGGTTTATTCACAATCCTGGTCGTATTGGTATCGTTTCTCGTTCTGGTACATTGACATATGAAGCAGTTGATCAAGTAACAAAAGCGGGTTTAGGTCAATCTACTTGTATCGGAATTGGTGGTGATCCAATTATTGGTACAACGACGAAAGAAGCAGTTGAATTACTAATGAACGATCCTGAAACAGATGGTATCATTATGATTGGAGAAATCGGTGGTACAATGGAAGCAGAGGCTGCATACTGGATTAAAGAGAATGGTACAAAACCTGTAGTTGGTTTTATTGCTGGTCAAACTGCTCCTAAAGGACGTACTATGGGACATGCTGGTGCAATCATCGGTGGTGCAGAAGATACGGCTGAAGCTAAAATGAAAATTATGCGTGAATGTGGTTTACATGTGGTGGAATCTCCTGCTACTATTGGTATTACGATGTTGAAAGCATTGGGAATTGAGAATTAAGAATTAAGAATTACGAATTACGAATTACGAATTACGAATTATTTTCGTAGTCTTTTGATATAAAAGCCTTCATTTCTATTTTGGAAATGAGGGCTTTTTGTATTTGTAATAATTGAAATTATCTTGTTCATTTTTTAAATTTGAAAAGAAGTCGTTAAATTTAGGAATGGATAAAGTAGAACAATATAAGCAACTCATCAAAGAAGAAATGGAATATCAAGCCTCTATTAAAATTGCTAATATTCCTGATGTGCCTGCTCGTTTATTTATTGGTGAGAATAATCAATTTTTTACTCTCTACTTTATAGGATGGCAAGATAAGACTACATCCATCATCATTTATTCAATATAGAAGTTATAGGAGATAAAGTTTGGATTCATGAAGATGCTACGGATGTTTGTATTGCTGATAAGTTAGTTGAAAAAGGAATTCCAAAAGAAGATATCGTATTGGGCTATATTCCAAAATATGCTAGAACGATTGAAGGATTTGCTATGGCTTGATGGTTGAGTTGAAGTCAGTTCATAGTATATTGATTTTTTAAATTAGATTTACATTTTACTGCAATGAAAGAACTAAAAATTCTATTTCAAAAAATAGAAAACTCTCTGAAAGAGGAATCTAAATTAAATTCAAAGGAATTTGATAAATATTTTGGTAAATTTAAAACGTA
>CAYLSF010000956.1:0-3421 GCA_964385675.1 uncultured Saprospiraceae bacterium | reverse complement strand
CGTTCACTAAAAAAGGCATTCATTAGACTTGATTAAAACCGCATCCCGATAGTTATCGGGACTAAAATTACAAACCATCAGGTCGAGTATTATACATTGTTTAATAAAATAAGACGTACAATGAATTTTATCTACGCTCAAGTCCAATCTAAATTTGTAAAAAACCGAACCGGTTGGACAGCCTTACCATTCAAAGCCCTTTGGCTTACCGCAATGGTGCTATTTTGTTGTGTCGGACAAGGTGTCTCACAAGAACTAGCCTCCATTGAAAAAACTAAATTTACAAATACAACCACTACTGCAATTACGGTTACTGGGGTTGTGAAAGATGAAACTGGACAAGCCTTAATTGGTGTAAACGTTGTGATTAAAGGAACTTCTACAGGAGTTACTACAGGACTTGATGGAGATTATAAAATCAGCGTTCCTGGAAATGAAACAGTATTAGTATATTCCTATACAGGATACAAATCAGTAGAAGAAACAGTAAATGGACGTACGACGATTGATATAGTCATGGGAGAGGATGCAGAAGTTGTTGATGAAGTTGTGGTAATTGGGTATGGTACTGTTAAAAAGAGTGATTTAACAGGATCGGTTGCTTCTTTATCTGGTAAAGAAATTTCTTCTTTAGTTGTAGGTAATCCTACTTCTGCCCTACAAGGAAAAATGGCTGGTGTACAAATTGAGAACAATGGTGGAGAGCCAGGTGGTGCTGCCAATGTATTCATTAGAGGGGTGAGTTCTTTGACTAACTCTTTTCCATTGTATGTAATTGATGGAACAATTGCAGACAATATGAACTACTTAAATCCAAAGGACATTGACAAAATAGAAGTATTGAAAGATGCTTCGGCTGCCGCTATTTATGGTTCTCGTGCTGCAAACGGTGTAGTGATTATTCAAACAAAAAGAGGAAATCAAGACGGAGAGCCTCGTGTGAATTTAGACATAAGAACGGGTACAGAAGCTCCTGATAATTTATTAGAGTTCTTAAACGGTTCTGAGTTTGTAGCTTATCGTAACCAAAGAGAAGCAAATGACGGAACAGGATTCGTTTTAGCGGATCAAGGTATTAGCACGGACTGGCAAGACCTTTCTTTGAATAGTGGTTCTATTCATGATTATGGTGTTTCTGTTTCTGGTGGAGGTGAAAACTCTAAATATTTCATTTCTGGTAACTTTTTTAAGCAAGATGGTATTTTGATTAGTTCTGGTTTTGAGCGAACAAATTTAAGAGCTAACACTGAGTTTACATTAGGTAAATTCAAAATTCAACAGTCTTTAGGTATCACTCGCTCTGAAATAGAGCGTAATGTATGGTTTGGTCGTGATGGTTCTTCTACAGCACCTATCTTACGTCAAAGTGTGCCTGAAAATGATGGTGGTTTTGAAGCACCTGAGTTTGCTGTTCATGGTTTTGCTGGGCTAAATAAGTATGGCTTGGCTTCTCTTGAGGAGCACTTAGAAAACGACACTAAGATTTTTGGTAATGTAAATTTATCATACGAAATCGTGGAAGGGTTAACGGCTAAAGTAAACGTTGGAGTTGATTTATTGAATCGCCACAATTTTGCATTCCGCCCCACCTTTTTTATGAGTACATCTGATGCAGTAGATAACGTGAATGATTTGAATGATTTGACAGAGATTCGCTCAGAAGCGTTATTGACATTGGTTGAACCTACTTTGAGCTATGGAAAAGACATCGGTGACGGTCGTTTGGATGCAGTTATTGGTTATACTCGTCAAAGAATCGATTTCCGTTCAGTAGGCATGTATGCTGAAAACTTACCTAATAATGATATTCAAGTAATTGGAGCTGTAAATCCCGATGATATTGCCTTAACCTTAGGTGAAAATAATATTAGTGGTTTGATTTCTCAATTTGGTCGTGTTAACTATTCTCATGATGGAAAATATTTAGTATCAGCTACTATTCGTCAAGATGCTTCTTCAAAGTTTGCAGAAGATTTCAGAACAGGAGTATTTGGTGGTGCTTCTGTAGGATGGAATATCAGTTCAGAAGATTTCTGGGACATTAAAGACATCAATAAATTGAAATTAAGAGTAGGATATGGAGAATTGGGTGCTCAAAACATTCCAGATTATTCTTTCCAAGATGTATTTAACTTGACTTCTGGAACTTCTTTTGGTGGTGCTTTAGTACCAGGGTATGCTCAGACCTCTTTGGCATTAGAAGATTTACAATGGGAGACTGCTAAAACATTTAACATTGGTGTAGATGTTGGTCTTTTAGAAGATAAAATTACATTCTCGGCAGAATATTATAATAAAGACGTAGAAGACGTTTTAGTTGGGGTTGCCTTACCTTCTTCTGTTGGGTTTAGTGAGCCTGTTATTCAAAACGTTGGTGAAATCAATAATAAAGGATTCGAGTTTGAAGGAATTTATAGAATTAGAGAAGGAGATTTCCGTTTAAATGTTGGATTAAATTTCGCAACATTTAATAGTACAATTACGGCATTACCTAACCCAATATTAGGTCCTACAGTAACGGAGGATGGTGTATTCGTAAACCGTTATGTAGTAGGTGAAGCACCAGGAGTATATTTCGGATTTGTAATTGATGGTGTTTATGCAGATCAAGCAGCAATTGATAATGATCCTAACGTAGCTAATGATCCTGATCGTAGAGCAATTATACAACCTGGAGATTTCATTCGCCGTGACTTAAATGGTGATGGTATCATCAATGGTGAAGATCAGCAAATCCTAGGAGATCCTACGCCTGACTTTATCTATGGTTTAAATCTTTCTGGTTCTTACAAAAACTTAGATTTCAACGTATTTTTCCAAGGATCGCAAGGTAATGAGATTTACAATGTAACACGTTATTACAACATCTTTTGGGCTGATGATAATAAGTTAGCTGAAATCAAAGATGCTTGGACGCCTACGAATACGAATACAAATATTCCTAGAACTACCACAGCAGATCCAGCTCAAAATGGTGCACCATCTTCTTTCTTCGTAGAAGATGGTTCTTACTTCCGTTTAAGAACATTAGAAATTGGTTACACAATTCCTGTTGAAAGTATTGACTGGGTACGTGACTTGAGAGTATTTGTAACAGGTCAAAACTTATTTACTATCACAGACTATACAGGATACAATCCTGATATTTCATCTACAAATGGTGGACGTGCATCTAATTCTCCTGCTTTTGGTGTACCTTCTAGTGTGAACGCATTATTAGGTCGTGGATTGGATGTGAGAGCATATCCAAATGCAAGAAGTTTCATGTTTGGTATTCAAGCAGGGTTTTAATTCAGAGGTTCACCGCTACATGGTTTCATTGCTTCATTGTTAGAAAATAATAATACAATGAAATCATGTAGCAATGAAGCCAAGAGTTAATAACAATATTTGATTATAAATTTGATTATAGAAAATATGT
>CAYLSF010000955.1:0-3429 GCA_964385675.1 uncultured Saprospiraceae bacterium | reverse complement strand
AACTGTTAATTAATTTCGGCTCTATGGCTGCTTAATTTTTACCATAGTATTGGTAATAATACCTTGTTCTAATAAAATATCAAATTGACTTACAATTGGTTTTTGAGTGTGTTCTACAATAGTGTATTGAAAATACTCTTTACTATCAATAATTTGACTTTCTGCTTCTACCCAAAACGTTTCTCTATGTTTTTGCAACAGGCGTTGATGTAATTTTTTCAGCTCCCAAACCAAAAAATCATCAATTTCAATCTGATCAGAAGTTTCTATTAAATGCTGAATATCTGTGTTTACTTTTAAGGACAAACCTTGTGAATTTGGTTTTAAAGTAGAAACCGTGCAATACAGTTTAAAATCTTCTCCCCTCCAATACCCAAAAGTATCTAAAATTTCTGCTGAACTCTTAAGTTTACTCAATTTCCAATTGGCAATTTGCCCAAATAAATTTTTACGATTCTTCCGTTTTGCCCTAAAGGATTTTAATTCAATTCCTTTATAATCTGGTTGCTTTGAAGAATTAATATCAATCCCTAATTGTGTTTCTAAGGTACGTCCTACGGATGTATCAGCATCTACCATTGAAGGAATTAAACCTTTTTTAGCAATGACTTTTAATTTCTCTAACAATTCCAAAGCTACTGCATTTTCAGCATTTCGAATAGTTTCTAGCAAATCCTTTATTGGATTTACCAAAACAGAAGTAGTAATTTTTTCTAGTTCTATTTGTGTGATATTAATGACATGTAATTGCTTTTGCCAATGAATCAGAGCTAAAATATCATTAGGCATAACGTGCTTTGTTAAACCATAAAACCAAATTCTAGGGTCACCTTTCTTTGTTTTTGGACGATAGAGTGAGGCTTTGGATTTAATCGTTTTTTGGACATCGTAAATAATACTCGATATAAAAATTTTATACTGAGGCCCTTGTGCTTGAAGTGTATAATCATGAAGTTGCTGTTCTTTAAGATAATTCCGAACAGGGTGTGTAGCATCCATGATAGACTTTTTCAAACCTGTTGCAGTCGGTTCTATCAAAGTAGCAGAAACACTATAATTTGTCAATATCGCTAATCGTTCTTGTTCTTTTGAGGTTAAGGTTCTCATTTAATATGTTTTAAAATTTCCATGGCAACTGCCCTTGCTAGAAGCGGCGGAACAGCATTTCCAACCAAGGTAAATTGAGGAATTTCTGACTTCCGCTTATTCCCACCCGTTGAGCGTTTGCCTTGAAAAACAAAAGAGTCATCAAATGACTGCAAACGAGCCATCTCTCTCACAGTTAGTGCTCTAGGAGCATTATAGTGAATGTAATCATCTGCAATAGTCATGATCGTTGGGCTTTGACTATCTGCTTTTAGCACATTATAGTTTCTTTTTTTGGATGTTAATCCATGCTTTGCCAATTCTCCTTGTGCTTTCTTATAATCTCCTACTTTCAATATCACTTCTAGTCGTTTAACAACCTGTGGACTTTGGTTACTCGTTTTATGATTATGTAATACATCATAAGACTTTTCCCCTTTTTCTAATGCAGCAGCACTTTTCACATAAAATGGTGGTTGAATATTTGGGAAACGACTATTTAAACGTCCTTTTTTACTCCATTCTGAAAAAGTTAATCCTTTATCGTCATCAGGTGTTCCTTCGATTAATCTTTTTTGCAACAAAGTTTTAAGCCGAGTCGATTGACCATTATATTGTTTTTTTAAATCAACATCTTCATAGTGATGAGCTTCTGAATTATTTTCAATAAAATCTAAATCATACAAAGCCTCAAATACAGACACTTTATCTTTTAACTCAACTGTGGGGGGAATTACCTCTATAAACTGTTGATCTTTTCGGCACCCAATAAATAAAACGCGTTCTCTATTTTGTGGTACGCCATAGTCTGAAGCATTAGCAACAAAGGGGGCTTTTATTTGATATAAGCGGATAGACTGACTGATATTTTTTAATTGCTCTAATTGGGTTTCATCACAAAAAGATTGCGTAAATGATAAGCACTCATCAAAATTGAAGGTATATAATTGTAAAGCTTTTAATATATCTTGACAAATTTTTTGATGACTTCTGGGTATATCCAACTGATTGAATGCCAAAGTAATATTTTCAATAACCGATTTTGGCTCAATCGCTTCCAAAAACTGAACAAATGAGGTTGTAAAATAATCATTATCAATATTACAAAAATCTTTCTCCTTGATAATATCTCGCTTGAGTTTTGACCACTCTTTATTTCTTAATAATAAATTTAAACCATGTCGAATAGTGCTAATTCTCTGATCCGTTTTACTAGTTTTATAATCTACAATTTGAGGGGTAATTTGGCGAAATTTAGATTCAATAGATTTAATAAAAACGGCTTTAGCTTCCTCTGCTTTTTGATCACTATATTGCTCAATACTAATTTTTTTAATTAAACAATCCAATAAGAAAACATCATTAGAATGAGTTGACTTTAACTGTTTTATGAATCGAATTAATCTAGGAATTTCCTTAGTATCTACAATGGAATTAATCTCCTTTAAAATCAATTCTTTAATCTTCCCTTTTTCTTTAGTCAAAATTCCTTTCACGTTTTCCATTACAAAGTATTTGGGTTGCAACACCTTAATGACTTGCAAATAATGTGAAAAGAGATCATCCTTTTTATCAAATTTCTTACGTTTTCCTGCTAAACTAAAACTCTGACAGGGAGGTCCTCCACAAACAACATCTACCTTTTTATCTTTAAGTTTTGACAATAAATTATCCAAAAAATCAGGCTCGGTAATATCTTGACAAATAAAATCTGCATCTAGTCCTAATTGATGATTATACCGAACAATATGTGTCAATTCACAATTCTCGTTAATATCACTCGCTAATAAAAAATCAAAAAATTTATTACCCATTTCTGCCTGTAAAAATCCCTCACTAAACCCTCCTGCACCAGCAAATAAATCTAAAAAAGTAAAGGGTTGACCGTACAAAGAAAGCTGTTCTTCTACAATATTCACCTGCTCAGTCGCTTTATAGTTTTTAATAAAATCGTTAAGTTTTGACTTCAATGTTTTATTAGAATAGGTTTTTTTAGCAGAATTTTTAAATAACTCTGTTGCTCTAGTTTGTAAATAATCTAAGTAATGATTAATAGCATGACTGTTAGGTAAATCAATTTTCAAGCGTTGTCTATGCTTATCAAAATTATCGACCAATACTTTTTCACCTGTTGATAACTTGATTTGTTGCCCATTACAATTAATTCGTAAATGAATAGGAGCATATCCTTTTTTATCCGTTTTGTCTAGGTAGAAATTAATAGTCACCATATCCATAAAATTTACGGACAAATTTACGGACATTTTTCAATAAAAACTAATTTGTTTCTTTTTAATTCAAATTAGTTTAGTTTATATAGAGCAGTGTGATTTTTTGGTGTTC
>CAYLSF010000954.1:0-3431 GCA_964385675.1 uncultured Saprospiraceae bacterium | reverse complement strand
ATCCCCATCAGAGGTATCGATGCTTAACTGTGTTAATACGTCAAATATCTTTGCCCCCAAAGTTTGATTAAAATATAGATTCCAATTTTTGACTTTATCAAATATCATAATTAAAAATTATACTTGATTATATAAGACTTCAGCTAAAGTAAAATCTCTTGGTTCATCTATATCTGTTGCCTCTAATTTATCCACTTCAAACATCATAGGATTTACTCCAATACGTTTACCTCCTGCGTTTTTAAAAGACGATTTAGAAAAAATATAAAAATTTGAGTTTTCTTCATATATGGGTGGTAAATCTTGAGTACGGATTAACTCCTTTGGGTTATGATTTACAGGTTTTACTCCCTCCCAATAGAATCTAGTTTGCCAACGTGTCACAGCAAAAAGAGAATCATATTTGTCAAGATTCTCAAAATACATTTCAATGGCTTTTGTAATAGTTTTTGTCTTTAATAACGGATTAGTGCTATGTGTTTGCATAAAATGGAATCCTTTACTAATACTTAGATCGTATTCAATGACTTTATTCATAGATACGAAATCACCTTGTATTTCTAAGGGTCTATCAATAATCACAACTCTAGCAAAGTTATCCAATGCGTCTTTTTTTATCAAAGAACTATCTGTGTTTATGATAACCTTATCAACAAGAGGGCTAGCCAATACACTTTTAGTAATAGCATGATATAACGGTCTTCCATGAAAATCTTTAAGATTTTTATTAGGCACTCTCTCTGAATGCCCTTTCATCGGTATCAATACACTCACTTTCATAGTTAATTACGTAGATTAAGGCAGTTATGTAAATAATTATAATCTCCAAATGTCGATTTCTTCATCTTGTCTATTGTAAATCGCCTTTAAGTCAAACAAAATAGGCTCATTATTCATAATTGATTGAAAATAAGCAATACTCAACTTTTTATACGCTTTATGTGCAACGGCCACTACAACTGCATCATAGCTGGTTGTAATTTTTTTTGCCAAATTTAAACTATATTCTTTTCTAACTCTATCAAAAGAAGCATAAGGATCTACCACTTCAACATTTAAAGAATAATCCATTAATTCTCTAATTAGCTCCGGAACTCTAGAGTTACGAATATCTGCTACATCTTCTTTAAATGTAATCCCCATGATTAATACCTTACACAATCGAAGTATTTTCCCTTTTTCTATGAGTTTTTTTATCAATCGCTTTGCCACAAATGCAGGCATAAAATCATTTACACGGCGTCCTGCTGCTATTACTTGAGGATCTATACCTAGTTGCTTAGATTTGTATAGTAAATAATAAGGATCAACACCTATACAATGTCCACCCACTAATCCAGGATAAAATTTCAGAAAATTCCACTTTGTACTTGCAGCTTCTAATACAGATTGTGTATCTATGCCCATTTTATCAAAAATGATAGATAATTCATTCATTAATGAAATATTCAAATCACGCTGTGTATTTTCAATTACTTTTGCGGCCTCTGCTACCTTAACAGATTCAGCCTTATAAATACCCGCACTTATGATATGACCATACACCTTACTAATTTCTTCTAAAGATTCGGTATCTCCACTAGAAACAACTTTAATAATTGTTGTTAATGTTCTTACTTTATCGCCTGGATTAATACGCTCTGGAGAGTATCCGAATTTAAAATCCTTTCCTCTTTTTAAACCACTAACTTTTTCGACAATTGGAAGGCAATCCTCTTCTGTACAACCTGGATATACTGTACTTTCAAAGATTACATAATCTCCTTTCTTTATTACACTACCAACAGTCTCAGATGCACTCTTTAAAGGAAGTAAATTAGGAACTTTATGTTTATCTATATCTGTAGGTACTGCAACTATAAAAAAATTAGCCTTTCCCAAATCCTCAAGACTAGCCGTAAATAAAATATTAGTCTTTTTGAATGCAGATGATTCTAATTCTTGGGAAGGATCTATTCCTTCTTTCATCATAGCTATTCGTGTCGCACTAATATCAAAACCAATAACTGAAAAATATTTAGCAAATTCTAAAGCAATAGGTAATCCCACATATCCTAATCCAATAACTGCTATTTTTTTCTCTCTTCTTAATAAAGAATTATACATTCATCATTATGCTTCTTCAAAATTCTAAAGCAAATACTGCTTCTTGTAATAATTTTGGTATTCACCAGAGGTTACACTATTTAACCAATCCGTATTTTCTAAATACCAATCAATTGTTTTAGATAACCCTTCTTCAAATTGAAGAGAAGGAGTCCATCCTAATTCTTTTTCTAATTTAGTAGCATCTATCGCATAACGTAAGTCATGCCCTGCCCTATCTTTTACATAGGTTATAGTTTGCTCTGCACTCCCCTTCACACGACCTAATTTTTCATCTACTTGCTTACAAAGTAGCCTAACTAAGTCAATATTCTTCCATTCATTGTGTCCACCAATGTTGTAAGTTTCCCCTATTTTTCCATTATGAAAGATTACATCAATTGCACGAGCATGATCGACTACATATAACCAATCTCTGACATTAATTCCTTCTCCATATACAGGCAAAGGCTTTCTATTATAAATATTATTAATAAATAATGGAATCAATTTTTCTGGGAATTGATATGGTCCATAATTATTAGAACAATTAGATAATACAACAGGTAATTTATATGTATGATGCCATGCTCTCACTAAGTGATCAGATGACGCTTTAGAAGAAGAATATGGACTACGAGGGTCATAAGGTGTTGTTTCATAGAAGAAATCTCCACCTGCAGATAAGGAACCATACACTTCATCAGTAGAAACATGATAGAATAACTTTCCATCATAATTTCCTTTCCAACTTTCTTTTGCTACTTGTAATAAGGTAGCTGTTCCAATTACATTTGTTTTTATAAAGATAAGTGGATCTGATATTGAACGATCTACATGAGACTCAGCTGCTAAATGTATCACACTATCAAATTGGTGTATCTCAAATATCTGACGAATAAACTCTAAATCTGTTATATCGCCTTTAAGGAAAGTATAATTATCCTCATTTTCAATATCTTTAATATTCTCTAAATTCCCTGCGTAGGTTAATTTATCCAAATTATAAATATGATAGTTTGAATATTTATTCACCAAAAGTCTAACTAAATGAGAACCAATAAATCCTGCACCACCTGTAATTAATATTTTTTTATTTGACACCATAATATTGTTTATACCAATCTATAAATTGCTGAATACCGTATTCAATTATCGTTTTAGGCTTGTAACCCAACTCTTCAATTAGGCTATCCACGTCAGCAGATGTTTTAGCAATATCACCAGGTTGAAGCGGCATCATATTTTTTTTAGCTTTTTTTCCTAATGCCTTTTCTAAAGTAGTTATAAAGTCTATTAGTTTTATGTACTTACTATTACCAACGTTATTCAACTTAAATGGGACT
>CAYLSF010000953.1:0-3431 GCA_964385675.1 uncultured Saprospiraceae bacterium | reverse complement strand
ACTTTTATCTTTAAATTTACATGGAATTGAAGATGATCTTTTTATCAAATTATTAGAATATTACAAAACAATAGATCCAGAAGGAGCAAGGTTTTATTGGAAAGAATATGATAACATTGAGGATTGATTTATACTACAATTATAACAATTTTACAATCAGCCGAAGGCAACACAATCACTAAACTTTGCAATTTAAAAGCATCATAGGACAAGAGGGCATCAAGAAACGCCTAATCGAAATGGTACAGAGCAATCGGCTACCACACGCACAATTATTTTTAGGTCCGAAGGGCTGTGGAAAATTGGCGTTGGCAGTGGCTTTTGCTCAGTATGCCCTTTGTGAAAATAAACAAGACAATGATGCTTGTGGAAGGTGTGTACCTTGTATTAAGACTAAAAAATTAATTCATCCTGATGTTCATTTTTCCTATCCTACGGTGGGTTCGAAAGTAGTGAGTACCACTTTTTTAAAAGAATGGCGAACCGCATTGGCAGAAAATCCGTATATGAATGTCAATCAGTGGTTAAAGACGTTGGGGGCGGATAATAAGCAAGGAAATATCACGAAAGATGAGTGTGTTGCGATTGTTAAAAAGTTGAGTTTAAAGACTTTTGAAGGGCGATATAAAATTTTGATTATGTGGTTGCCTGAGTATTTAGGCAAAGAAGGGAATCGCTTATTAAAACTCATAGAAGAACCGCCTGAAAATACATTGTTTATTTTAGTGGCAGAAAATCAAGAGTTGATTTTAAATACCATTTTATCCAGATGTCAAATTTTAAAAATTAATCAACTTAGTGATGAAGAAGTAGCGGAAGGGTTGGTAGAAAAAGCAGGGCAATCCTCTGAAGAGGCGATGAGTTTGGCGAGATTAGCCAATGGAAATTTTAATGAAGCATTGACATTGACCGAACATACTGAAAATGATAATGCGAAATTATTTTTAGAATGGTTTAGAATCTGCTACAAAGGAAATGGTTTAGAAATGGTTAAGCAAACAGAAGCCTTAGCCAAACTAGGTCGAGAAAATCAAAAATACTTTTTTACCTATGCTTTACACTTTTTACGAGAGTATATGGTACTAAAATTGACAAATGATATTGATAATATTCGATTGCAAAAAGCTGAAAGAGATACGGCTCAACGGATGACAAAGGTGATTCAATTTGAGCAAATTCAGCCAATACAAGAATTAATTAATGAAGCATTTTTCCATATTGAGCGAAATGCTAATCCAAAAGTGTTATTTTTGGATGTATCAATTCAATTGCATAGGATTTTAAGGCGACGATAACGTGGTTTTTGCATTGAATGAGATAATCATTTTTTTGATTATCAGTATTTTAAGGACTGTTGCTGTTTTAAGTATAAAGTGTTTAATCAATAAAAAACAGCAACAATCTATTATCACTCTTCTATCTCAATAGGGCTAGAAGTCTATTATATAGGGATGTTAATCATATTTTTTACCATTATTTAACAAAACATCCCAAAATTATTAAGCTGTTTTAGAGGAACAGCATTTTTTCACTCGTACTGTTTGGAGTGAATGGATAGAATATCAACAAATTATAAAATAGATTAGAGGTTAAATTATAATAATGATTAGACTTTAAATAGTTATTTATTTACATCAAATGACTAGAAATGTCTCAATATTTATTGGGAGATATATCATAATAATTTTTCTACTATTAATAGCTAATTCAAAATTTATAACTGTTCGCACTACACTATTGTATTTTTGCACACAAAAGAAATTGCTATTCACATATTAGTTGATGATTCCTTCCTTTTAATCACTCCCATCTAGTTTTTAATGTCAAACTTGCCTATTTAAGGCAAACAAGGTTTAAGTTTTGAATCTTTCAATCCAATGATTTTATTTCTATCATAAATAAAACAATATTGGAATCATTCAAAATTCAATCCCGATAGTCATCGGAACTGACATTCAAAAATTCTTAGATAAAGTACGTCATCATAAAGGATACAATAAATTATGGGATGTGTAAGCTGTGGCGGTGGTTGTTCTACAACAACTTCGTCTGGAAAAGTTGCAGGCTGTGGAAATCATGGAACATGTACTTGCAACAAAATGAATACGTATGATTGGCTTTCTGATATTGCGTTACCGAGTTTAGATGAATTTGATGTCTTAGAGGTAAGTTTTAAAACAGGTTCTCGAAAAGGATTTTATATTAATCCTCCGTTCACACATGTACAAACAGGCGATTATGTTGTGGTAGAAGCAGGTGCAGGCTACGATGTTGGGAGGGTTTCATTAAAAGGCGAATTGGTTCGTCTTCAAATGAAGAAGAAAAATGTAGGATTGGATCAAGTGTTGCCTTCATTGATACGCAAAGCCAACGAACGAGATTTAGAGAAACTAAAAGATGCTAGAAGCCTAGAAAAACATACAATGGTTCGAGCTAGAGTAATTTCTCGCTCTTTAGGATTAGAAATGAAAATAGGAGATGTAGAATATCAAGGAGACAAGCGAAAAGCAACTTTCTTTTACACAGCAGATGGTCGTGTTGATTTTAGAGAGTTGATAAAATTATATGCTAAGGAGTTTAGGGTAAAGATAGAAATGCGACAAATCGGTGCACGGCAAGAGTCGGCTCGAATAGGAGGATTAGGCTCTTGCGGTAGAGAATTATGTTGTTCTACTTGGTTAACGGATTTTAAATCGGTATCAACAGCAGCAGCTCGGTATCAAAACTTAGCTATTAATCAATCTAAATTATCTGGTCAATGTGGTCGTCTAAAATGCTGTTTAAATTACGAATTAGATAGTTATCTGGATGCTCTGGCAGATTTTCCTAAAAAAGCGGATAGTCTTCATACAGAGGCAGGAGAAGCCTTTTTGGTTAAGACCGATATTTTTAAAGGGTTGATGTACTATACCTATCGAGGTAAAAAATCTGTAAAATTTCATCCTGTTCATATTTCAAGGGTCAAAGAAATTCAAAAACTCAATGCTCAAGGGCAAAAACCCATGGAGTTGAATAAAGATAATTATGAAAGCCTAACAACAGAAGCAGCACTACCTAGCGATTTTGTGGATGTCACGGGGGTGATTGAGTTAGCTCCCTTGAAAAAGAAACGGAGTAGAAATCGGAATAGAAATCGGAATAGAAACAAGAACACACAACAATCGAATAAGCCAACGAATACAACACAAAAATCATCTAAAGAGAAAGACAGTAGAAAAGATTCTAATAACCGTTCAAATAATAGTAGTAATAATTCAAATCGGAATAAGTCGAATAATTCCAATAGAGGAAGTGGTGGAAAAGGTGGTAATAGCAACCGTTCTAAGAATAGCGGCAACAATAATAATAAGTCGAAATCTTCTGGGAATAAACCTAAGTCGAAATCGAATAATAAATCTAATAATAATCGCAAAAATCGTAATAACCGAAAG
>CAYLSF010000952.1:0-3433 GCA_964385675.1 uncultured Saprospiraceae bacterium | reverse complement strand
AAAAGATATTGTAAAAAAGAATATTATTAATAAATTGGATCATTCCAACTTAAACTTAGATGTAGATTTTATCCCCAAAGGAACACAACCCACCACTGAAAATTTAGTCATACTTATCTGGCAACAATTAGAGCCATTATTTACAACTTGCCGATTGCATTCTATTCGATTGCATGAAACAGAAAATATTTATTGCGAGTATTTTGGAGAATAATTTTAGCGACAATTGACAATCGACCTTCGATAATCGGGATTCCCAATAATCGAACTTCGATTGTCAATTGTCGATTGTCAAAAGAACATGGGATACACAAAAGAAGAGCATTATAATTCAGAAACAACATCCGAATTAAAAGAACACTACCAAACAATCCTAACACAATTAGGCGAAAATGTGGAGCGAGAAGGCTTATTAAAAACGCCTGAGCGAGCAGCAAAAGCCATGCAATTTTTGACGCATGGATATGACTTAGATGCTGCTCAAATTTTACGTTCTGCTATGTTTGCAGAGGACTATAGTGAAATGGTCATAGTAAAGGATATTGAGGTGTATTCTTTATGTGAGCATCACATTTTACCGTTTTTTGGTAAAGCACATATTGCTTATATTCCAAATGGCCATATTGTAGGATTAAGTAAAATTCCACGAATTGTAGATGTATTTGCAAGACGATTACAAGTGCAAGAGCGATTAACACATCAAATTTTGCATTGTATTCAAGATACATTAAAACCATTAGGAGTAGCTGTTGTAATGGAGGCTCAACACATGTGTATGATGATGCGAGGGGTACAAAAACAAAATTCTGTTACTACGACTTCTGCTTTTACAGGCGAATTTCATAAAGAAGAAACAAGAAGCGAATTTTTGAACTTGATTTCTTCTAAGTTGTCATAAGTGTTTTATTGCTATATGGTTTTATTGTCATATTGATTATTAAAAACCAATATAACAATATAACAGTAAGGCAATATCATAGTAAATCAAAACAACTGCCGATAATTATCGGTATTTAACAACCGGTCTGCCAATAGGTAGGTCATAATAATTATTAAAAAATGAAAGCGTACGTTTTTCCAGGTCAGGGCGCTCAGTTTGAGGGAATGGGTAAGGATATGTATGAAGGTTCTGAAGTAGCTAAAGCCTTATTTGACGAAGCCAATGATATTTTGGGATATAACATTACAGAGGTGATGTTTGGTGGTACAGCTGAGGAATTGAAGCAAACCAAAATTACACAACCAGCCATTTTCTTACATTCTACGATTAAGGCTAAAATGGCTGGAGCAGATTTTCAACCTGATTTAGTAGCAGGTCATTCTTTAGGCGAATTTTCTGCATTGGTAGCAAATGGTGCATTATCATTTGCAGATGGTTTGAAATTAGTTCAACAGCGTGCTATGGCGATGCAAAAGGCTTGCGAAATGCAAGAGAGTACAATGGCAGCGGTATTAGGATTAGCAGATGAGGTAGTTGATGAAGTTTGTGCTGGAATTAATGAAATCGTTGTGCCTGCCAATTATAATTGTCCAGGACAGGTTGTAATTTCGGGTTCAATCGAAGGAATTAATCAAGCTGTAGAACAGTTAAAAGCTGCTGGGGCAAAACGTGCCATTGTTTTAGCAGTAGGTGGAGCTTTTCATTCGCCTTTGATGGAACCAGCTCGTGAAGAATTACAAGCGGCGATAGAAGCGACTAACTTTCAAACGCCAAATTGTCCAATTTATCAAAATGTAGATGCCGAACCAACAACTGATCCTGCGGTGATTCAGCAAAAGCTAATTCAGCAATTGACGGGTTCTGTGCGTTGGACACAAACATTACAAAAAATGATTGCTGCTGGTACGACTAAATTTATTGAAGTCGGTGGTTCTGGAAAAGTATTGAGAGGAATGATTCGTAAAGTGGATAGAAAATTTCCAACGGAAGCGTTATAACCCTTTGGTAAAGTTAGTAGTCAACAGGTGACTCAAAGTCATCTGTTGACTGATAAGGGAAATCCTCATAGAGTGGATAAAATTCTATGAGGTTTTTTATTTGAATGTTGGACTTTATTTGAAAAGTATCTTATCTTTCCTTTGGTTTACTTTAATTTGATACCTTAACAATTAATATATGTATAGACAACAGGAAGATGTAGAAATAGAAGCAGGCAAATTATTGATAGCACAACCTTTTATGTTAGATCCCAATTTTAAATTTTCAGTCATATTATTGTGCGAACATCATGCAAAAGGAGCATTAGGGTTTATCTTAAATAAGTCTGTAAAAATGAATGTCAATGACTTATTGACGAATTTCCCAGATTTTGAATCAGAGGTTTATTATGGAGGTCCTGTACAAACAAATACCATTCATTTTATTCATAATGTAGGTCATATTTTGGATGATAGTTATCATGTTATTGATAATATATACATGGGGGGAGATTTTGAGCAACTTAAACTTTTAGTCCGTACAGGAGTTGTAAAACCGCATAATATTCGATTTTTTGTGGGTTATTCAGGCTGGGGTAGTGGTCAGCTAAAAGGAGAGCTAGAAGGTAAATCTTGGTTTTTAGCGGATTATGATCTGAATTATGTGTTTAATAACAATAAAAAAGAAAACCTTTGGGAAAAAGTGCTTAAAAATAAAGGAGATAGATATTCCATTATTGCACAAGTCCCAGAATCAACAAGTTTAAGTTAGAAAACTGGTTGCTTGTTACTAGATACTAGATATACTTCCTGTATGATATCTAGTATCTAGAAACCAGTATCAAGCATCTAGTAACGAGTATCAAGCATCAAGCAACATGATAGTACAAGAACGAATTGACGTATTGATAAAGTTAGGAGAACGATTATTAGGAACTGATGAAAAACTAGAAGTAGCCATTCATCAATCTTTTTTATATAACAAGTGGTTTACAAAAGAGAATTCTAGAAAAGCAGTACAATCCATAGCAACGCAATTTTTGCAAAAGGATGCTTTGAATCAATGGCTAAAGGAATATCAAATAAAAGATAACGCATCAAACCCCCAAAAAATAGGTATTATCATGGCAGGTAATATTCCTATGGTTGGATTTCATGATTTATTATGTGTTTTTATTGTGGGGCATATTGCTCAAATAAAACTTTCCGATAAAGATCGATTTTTAATTCCTTATTGTGTAAAAACGTTAATCGAATTAGATAAACGGACAGAGTCCTATTTTCAATTTGTACCAAGGCTTCAAAATTTTGATGCGGTCATTGCCACAGGTAGCAATAACTCTGCCCGATATTTTGAGGCTTACTTTGGAAAATATCCACACATTATTCGTAAAAATAGAAATGCTATTGCCGTATTGAATGGTCAAGAGACAGAAAAAGATTTAAAAGCACTTGGAAAAAGAGTTTTTCATCAATGTGAATGAAACATTTATCAAATATTTCTACTATTTTATTC
>CAYLSF010000951.1:0-3441 GCA_964385675.1 uncultured Saprospiraceae bacterium | reverse complement strand
CTTAATTCAAAAAGATACTGCAAATGCCGCATAACATATTAGTATTTATAAAATGTGACATTTTGAGATGCACCCTAATTTTTTTTATAATCTATTTCTAAATCCTTATTTGCTAAGTCTATCAACTTATTTAATAAATCCAAATCTAACTGTTTATGACCTAGTGCCGCTTCCAGTTCTAATAATCGGCTTTTTAAAAGTTTCGCCTTTGATGCTACCGATTACTGTCGGTATTCCATTTGCACTACTTATACAGTTCCTCGCTCATGATGCGGTGAATGTTTATATATTACTCACACTATAAAGTTTGCAAATTTCTTTAATACTTGTTAAGCCACTATTCAAATCTCATACCTTAGACTTTTTAAAAGGTCTTACTGAATATTCGGCGTTTACCTATTTGTAACTTTGGCTCTTTAATGCATTGTCCCTTTTTGGGTGACATGTTTAGTTTAATTTTTATGTCAACCTATTTTCAGAACGATACAACTAAAAGGCTTTCTTATAAAAATGAAATTACATTGATTGAACCGCAGAAGTAAAGAATAAATCGAATAATAAAATTTGCTTTTAGCAAATTTTATTAGTAAAAGTTCGATATTCGATATTCAGAGTTCGATACCTGCCTGCCGGCAGACAGGTTCTGCTGTTCAAAGATTCAAAATGATTTTTATAAGAAAACCCTTATACAACTAATCACTCACTAGTCACTATTTCTTCTTCCTATTACGTTTAGCCTTAGACTGTCTAGCCTTTTCAGCCTTTTGTTGCTCTTGTATCTTTTGCTGTTGCTCCATAGCTTGCTGAAGCCTATCCGCAAATCCACCTTTCTTCTTAGGTTTCTTTTTATTGGCTTCAAGTTCGGCGGCCACTTTTTTCTTATCTATTATAAATTGCTTAGTAATCACCATTTGAGCAATGTTGAATACGCTACTAAATAACATATAACAAGTCAATCCTGCTGCAAAATTATTAAAGAAGAATAAGAACATCACAGGCATGATGTATTGAATAGATTGCATCATTTGCATATTGGCTCCTCCACCTGTCGGCATAGACATATTTTGCGAATTATATCTAGCATAAGCTACTGTCGTTAAAGCCCACAAAATGGTAAATAAACTAATATGCTCTCCATAAATATCTCCAATGATAGGAATGTAGCCAAAATCTAAAATGGAGTCATAAGAAGATAAGTCATCAGCCCAAAGGAAACCAACTTGACGGAAATCTATGGAAGCGGGGAAAAATCGGAATAACGCATACCAAAGCGGCATTTGCAATGCCATTGGCCAACATCCTCCTAATGGGTTTACACCTGTTTCTTGGTATAATTTCATTTGAGCCGCTTGCATCGCTTGTTGGTCGTCTCCCACTTTCTTTTTCAATTTCTCCAACTCAGGCTTCAATGCTGCCATTTTAGATTGTGAGTACAACATTCGGTATGTCAATGGATATACTGCTAATTTTACCAATAAGGTTAAAATCACAATCACGATACCTGCACTGCCAATAAAAGATGATAAGAATTGGAATAATGGACGAATAAGCCATTTATTAACTGCTCTAAAAATTCCCCAACCAAAAGGAATAATCTCCTCTAATTCAATATTGTATTTATTTAAAATATCGTAGTCATTTGGTCCAAGATAGAAATCCATATCAATGGTTTGACTACCTGCGTTGTCAATGGCTATTGTTGCCTTAGAGGTTAATTTTTTAAGTGCAGCCGCTTCATTATCGAGCATTTGAGTTGAAGCTTCCGCATTTTTAAAATTATCTTTTGCGATTAACGTTGTATTAAAGAATTGCTGTGAGTGTGATAACCATTGAACTTGCTGCTCCAATTGAATTTCATCATCTCCTGTACAACTACAATAATCAGGTGTCTCATTTACGGTTCTATAAAACACAGAAGAATAATTACGTTCATAACTAACACTCTTTTCTAGTTTATCCAAGTAGTTAACCCATTCCAAAGTTATCTTATCTGTTGCAGGAGCTAATACACCATTCAATCCAACCAGTTTCACATCATAATCCACCATATATTCGCCATCCTTAATTTTATAGGATTGCTCCAAATAGCGTCCTTCTCCTGCTGAAGCCCTAAGAATTGCTTCTGTTTCGGAAACTTGCACAGGCTCAAAGAAGAGTTCCGTTGTAGAAATTTGTCCTCTTCTAGAGTTAACAGGTAATTTATATCCAAAAGTATTCTTTTCATCCGCTAATAAGCGAACAGGTACTTTAGTTTCCTCCCCTTTATCATTCTTAACTATCTTCTTGTGTTCTTTTAGTTCAACCCCTTGAATAGCTCCTCCTTTGGTATTGATCTCAACCGTAAACAAATCATTTTCCAATTTCACGACTTGAGATTCTCCCAAAACAGCAGGAGCAAAAGCACCATATTCGTTGGATGCCATTGCTTGCTTTGTGGAATCATCTAAGTCCTTTACATTGTCTTGAAATGTTTTTACCGTCGTAGTCGCTTGTCCCTCTTGTTGTAGAGAATCGATACGAAGCTGCTCATTTTTAATAGAATCTTGCAATCGCTGCTGCTCCTCAATCTGTTCTTGCGTTGGTTGATTGATGTATTGCATCAACAAAAGGATGAGTCCAATCAACACAAAACCCGTAAGCGTATTTTTATCCATTGTTATATTAACTTCTTTTTTGAAAAACGGTGCAAAGGTACAAATTTGTTTAATCAATTTTTGCACGACGTAAAATTAAAAGGCACAATTCGATAATTTGAAATGATTAGACGAACGCAACCATTTTTCCCATCAAGCGTAATTTGAATATACGTATTTATAAAATGCATTTCATCACACATTTTCGATTAAAAATATTGTATAATCAACTGTTTGGCATGACTTTAGATAAAATACAAGCATAAGATAAGCAATTTATTCATACAAAATACAGTCAGTCAATTCCAGCAGCAATGAGAACATTTTACATCATGAAAAATAATAGGTTTAATACAATTTATAATCTACTACAAGCTCACAACGCAACTTTCCGCTCAAAAGCAGATCTTTCTCGCAAATTAAGCATCATCGAAACGTATGCAAATAGCACTACAACCGACACTATTGAAGAGCAATTAATCTATGTTGAAAAATTATTAAATACTTTTGGTATCCATTCTCATCAAAAAAACACATTCAGAACAGATGATTCTATTGAAATCACGCGCATAGGAAACGATAGACAAGAAATCATGGAAGAACATTTAGAATGGGAAGAAATCAAACGTCAAGAATATTTAATGAAGGATTTGAAATCTAAGATTTTGACGATATTGAGGGAATAATAGTCAGAAGAAATTATAAATTAATTCAAATAAAAATTAGATCCGTTTCAATCTGTTCAATCCGCCATCCCGATAGTTATCGGATTAGCGTCAAGGAGCAAAAGAAAATTCACATAATTCTT
>CAYLSF010000950.1:0-3448 GCA_964385675.1 uncultured Saprospiraceae bacterium | reverse complement strand
ATTCCTTTATAAATTAATGAAACCTATCATAACGTTCTCCGTTTGTTGATATAGATTTTTTACATACACACTTATACATTTTATAAAAACCTAGCATATACACATTCATCTTATCCTTTCAAAAGTTAATATCAATATTTAAAACATACTTGAATTCTTTATTCCTTTTATTGATGCAAATAGAAGGACTCATTCACATTTTATCAAAATTATTTTAATCAATAAATTTTTGAACATGATAAAACTCAAAAAAAGGGAATTATCTCTGCTCGGAGTAAGCATTATGCTTTTCTACCTAATCAGCTGTTCGGTAGAAATCTCAGATGATGATATAACACCGGGTTATGCTTTTCCAATTATAAATACAACGATTTCAGTTGATGATTTGATTAATACCTTTTCCACAGGAGGCTTTCTGGATGTAGATAATGATAACTTTATGACTGTTGTTTATGATGGAAAGATTTTTTCGTCAGATACACTAGATTTAATTCGTATCAATAATTTTACATTACCCCTTATTGATACCATTCAAAACATACCTGCTCCAACCCCTTCTAATTTTGATATAGATGCTTTGACCTTAGCAACAGGTCAAGTATTTTTTAATTTTCAATCTCCTTTCACAGAAGACGTTACTGTTACCGTTACACTTCCACAATTCACGGATGCGAATAATAATCCATATACAAAAATAATCAATGTATCAAATCCAACAGGAGCAGCAAGTGTCAATGTCGTAGATTCAGCGTTTGTAGAAAATTATACGTTCGACTTCTCAAACGGGACATTCCAAACTCAATATACCGCTAGGTTGTTCTCAAATAATCAGGCTGTTGAAATGAATAATTTCACTATGAGTTTTGTAAACATGACAGAATCTTATATCGAAGGCTATTTTGGTGTCAACACTTTTGAACTAACCTCTTTGAATTATAATTTCGACTTATTCAGTAAATGGGAAAGTGGCACACTTAATTTTGAAGAACCTCGATTAGAGTTTACCATCAGTAATTCCTTTGGTTTTCCTGTTCGATTATCTACTGATACTTTACAAGCCTTAACTAGATTTGGAGATACCGTTAATATCGTTGCCCAACCTTTTACTACGGGTATTGACTTACCCTATCCTAGTCTTTCTGAAGTAGGACAAACCAAAGATATAGTTGAAATAGTAGATGCCAATAATTCTAATGTGCAACAAGCTTTATCAGAAGCTCCTTTGGGTATCCGAGCTAGTATAACTGGTGAAACTAACCCTAATATGAACTCTTCTATTATTGGATTTGCTACAGATGAAAGCGAAATAGAAGTAAACCTAAGAGCGGAACTTCCGCTACATGGTATAGCGAATGATTTCTTTATTGTAGATACATTTGACTTATCACTAGAAGATATACCTCTTGGTGAAGCAGAATTTAAGATGATTGTAGAAAATGGTTTTCCTACTGACGTCCAAGTTCAAGGTTATTTCTTAGACTTTAATGATGTATTTATTGATTCATTATTCGACGATCCAACTGCTAATTTTATGGATGCTGCTCCTGTAGATGGAAATGGACGAGCCACCGAAATTAATTCAACGACTACTTTTATCACTATGACGCGTGCAAGAGTAGAAGCGTTAAAAAATGGTACGGCAAAGTTTGCTTTATTTGCCACCTTTAATACCATAAATGATGCAACGACTCCTATTAGATTATATACAGATAGTGCAATTACGGTAAAAATAGGAGCTATTATACGTCCTTGTATAGTTGATTGTGACTAAGTCGAAGAATTATATTTTCTTTTCAATAAATAAAAAATTATGTTACGCAATATATTCCTATTTATTTTTTTGGCATCCTCCATAGCCTCAAATGGTCAAGGGTTAGGATTGCACTTTATGGATGGTACATGGCAGCAAAATTATACTAACCCTGCCTTAGTGCCACAACAACGTTTTTTCTTTAGTTTTCCTTCTATAAGTACAAGTCTAAATACCAATATATCAAGTACTGAAAATCTCTTTATCATCAATGGAAGTACATTGACTTCTAATTTTAGTAATTATGTTGATAATATTGATAATGACCTTTTTGTACGATTTGATTTGGCTTTAGAGCCTTTGGCTTTTGGTTTTAAAACAAAAAATATTCATTGGACAGTCAATTCCGCATTAAAATCTTATGCACATGTCAGTACAGGTGCAACTAAAGATTTTTTCAATTTAATCCTAAAAGGTAATGAAGCTTTTTTAGGGCAGACGGTACAAGTTGATCCTGAGGCAAAATTTGGTGTATATCAAGAGTACGGCTTAGGAGCAAGTATTGCATTTGGTAGCACTTTGAAAGTAGGGGCAAGAGCTAAGTATTTAGTTGGTTTAGGTACGGTGGAAACAACGACTTCTAGATTAGCTCTAACGACTTCTGACGAATATTATCAGCTTAATTTCAATGGTGATATTGGCGTGAATATAGGTGGTGCACCTGAAATTATAGATATTGACTCTACTGCAGGAGAACTTGACATCAATGGTTTTCCCAATAATCGGGGGGCTGCTTTGGATTTAGGGGCTACTTTTAATATTGGCGATAAATATAGAGTCTCTGCGAGTATATTGGATATAGGTGGTATTACATGGAATGAAAACGGTCAAAACGTTAGACTTCAAGGAGATTTTGATTTTGATGGGGTGGATATTTCAGGATATATTCTCGGTGATGATGATGAAATTAGTAACCCACTAGATTCATTAGAGGACTCTTATACTTTTAGTAGTAATCCTAGCACATTTAGTACTTCCCTTTCGCCAAAATTATATGTAAGTGGTGTTATGTTTTTGGATAAAGGATTTCAAGTAGGTATTGTCCTAAGAAATGAATTTACAGATTTAGGGGTTTTAACAGGTTTTGGAGTAAATATACAAAAGCAATTTGGAAAATGGTTAGGCTTAGGTTTAATGTATTCTATTCAAAATGGTACGTATTCTAATGTGGGGGCCAATATTTCTTTAAAATTAGGCCCCGTTCAGATGTTTGCGGTTTCTGATAATTTATTGGTTGCTTTTAACCCTCTAGCAGGCTCTAATACAAATATTAGATTTGGGATGAATATCGCTCTAAATGAAAAAGATGATTTTGAGGAGGAGTAATTTTCTTTTCACATAATTATTCAGAGCAATTCCGACTCCCCTATGGAGTAGGTATAAGAAAACCCTTTAAGAAAATAGAGACAATATCCCCATATTGTCTCTATTTTCTTATATCCATTCTGAATAGTTACGAATAGTCATTTTATCAACTTTCAGAGACCTATATTTTTCATTTGAAAACGTTAGATAATTTAATAGATATAACAATTGACTCTCGACACCTGCTTGTCCCCTATCTACCGATAAAGGCAGAGTAAATAGAGCTATTGGGACGACCAACAACATTCGATTAATTTATAAAATACTTTATAT
>CAYLSF010000949.1:0-3449 GCA_964385675.1 uncultured Saprospiraceae bacterium | reverse complement strand
AATCTCTCTTACAGTGATATTTATCAGATGTGCTAAAAAGAGAACTCGTTTCACCCAATTGGCTTGAAATAGATTATCTACTAAAGCAATGGACGTTCGAGTTTTTCCTGTGCCAGTTGCCATTACAAGTAACGCCCTGCGTTGATGTCCGCCCGCTCTACGCTTTTTTTCATCGAGGGTAGGAATATAAAAAGTTTCCGCTACTCGCTGAATTGCTAGTTTTTGGTAATATCGTCCTGCAATTGCTGGATTCGGTTGAATTGCTGTAATATCCTTTCGGGTTGTTCGACGGTCTATTAAGCGTTGCATTTCATCTTTGGTATAGTAGCCATGTACAGGTCTTGGAGGATAAGTGGTATCATCCCAAAACTGAATGGAATATCCGTTGGTATAAAATATCAATGGACGGCGACCATACAACTGCTCTAAACAATCCGCATATACTTTTGCTTGTTGCTTTCCTGCATCAGCTGCTTTAGTCGTTCGTTTGGCTTCTACTACGGCTAATGGTAAGCCATCATCGCCCCACAGTACATAATCAATATAGCCTTTACCTGATTTATTGATGCGTTTGGGCTAAAGGTCAGGCAAAGCTGCTCAAGAAGTGGGCGACCAAAGCGATATTACTCAGGGATGGCGATATGGCTGGACAAAAAGGAACCTTGAAAGACCTTAACCTATTGCTGGAAGAGGATTTTATGGTGGATGTAGTCTTGCTTCCTAAAGATACAGACCCTGGTGATTTTGTAAAAAAAGGAGAAGAATTGCACGAACTCATTGCTAAAAGGCAAGATGGGATTTACTACAAATCCAATTTAATACTGAAAAAAGAAATGAGTCCATCGGCTCTCACAGAGGCGGTGAATGATATTGCTCAGACCATTGCCAAAATCAAAGATCCTTACACTCGAAAAACATATACTCGTAAAGTCGCTCAAAAGCATAAACTGGGTATTAAGGACTTTAGAGAAAAAGTGCAGGCCACTCAAACGCTCCAACTCAAAGAGCAAGAATATGACCCGACGGAAGAGTACATAAGGGCCGGTACGGAGTATTTTAGAATTGTAAAAATGAAAAATGCGAAGTACGAACTGGAGGAAACCACGCTTGTCCCTTGGAAAAAGCAAACCCTTACTGATGACTACGGAGATAAGGTGATTCAACGGATTCCTAAGTACATCGGTACCACCATCAAGGCTTCACACACGCATTACCAGCAAGTGATAGATGGATTTTTTAACCTCTATTATCCTTTGCCCTTTCAATCCAAACGGTTTGCCTATCACCCTGATAAAGCGTTAGATCAGTATCCTGAGATAGAGCGAACCATTAAGTTTTTGAAGCATATAGGTGGTCCACATTTTGACTTGCTAATCGACTATATTACCGTACTCTATCTTTATCCTGAGCAGATTTTACCAATTCTAATTTTGATTTCGGAAGAGCGAAATACGGGTAAGTCAACTTTCCTATTTTTAATGCGATTGATATTTGGTAAAAATGCGACCTTCTGTGAGTCTGCGGATTTGACGGATAAGTACAACGATGATTGGATTGGTAAACTTGTGATGTGTGAGGAGTTGAAACTTTCCGATAGAGCAGAAGTGCAAGACCGGATTAAAACGCTTTCTACGGGAGAATTTCTAAAACGCCATGCGAAATTTGCAGGTAAACAGGAGATTTTTGCGACTATGCGGTTTATCTTTGCCTCCAATCGTTGGGACGCCGTGAAGATAGATGGACTGGAAGTACGATATTTTGCCCTAGAAATTCCTACGGTAAAACGGGAAGATTATAATGTGGACCTCAAGCAGCACCTCAGAGAAGAAATTCCTTACTTCTTGCACCTGCTTCGCAGTCGTCCGATTCAACGACCAAATGTGAATAGAGCGTGGTTTGACCCCAAATTGCTACAAAACGAAACCCTCAAACGGATGAAGGTGGAAAGTAGAAGTTGGCTCGAAAATGATTGTCGCCAATTTATTCGCAGAGCATTTGAGCGATCAGACCTCAAGGAATTTAGGATGCATGTAGAAGATGTAACCACTCATCTCAACGATTATGCCCTTATCTTTCAAGGCTCTCGCTCATCGCACAATGTCAATCAAATCCGAAAAGCACTCAAACACCGACTGCAGCTAAAAATCAAAAACTCCAGTCAGTACATCGCTACGGAATTTACGATTAACCACAGAACGCAATGGGTCATCAAACGGCACGATGCCAGAGGGCGGCATTTTCATTTTAAAATGGAGGATTTCTTTACCGTCCAAGAGCTTAAAGAGAGTTTTTCTTATGTAGAACTAGAAGCCAGATTCAAACCTGAAGAACTTCAACAGCTCGGCATTACTCCTTACGAACCAGCAGACAAAGGTTATCCTGATGAATGGGATGATGTGGATAGTTGGGAGGACGAATAGCGAGTTGCGAGTTGAACGAAGTGAAATCCCGTACTGATAAGTCGGGATTGCGGGTTTTGACAGTTGGCGGTATGGCAGTATCCAGTATTCCTGACTTTTCAAGTACGGGATTTCGTTACCACTCAACCAGTATCCAGTATCCAATTATTTTTTAATCATAAAATTAATCAAACAATGAATCTGATTTTGAATCGTATGAGTATGCTGTTTAAATTTTTAATGGTAGTGATATCGTGTTATACCTTATGCCCTAATAGCGGACATGCACAAAAGGCGAACTCTTCAACGACTCCCAAAAGTACGACGACTAAAAAGAAGAAAAAGTGGAAAGCTGTTAAGTTAGAAAATACGGCAATACTAACGGGAGAGCCAACGCCTGTTCGACGTATTATCTCAGAAGCTGAAATGAGAGATCGAGAGATTAAACGAGCCATAAGAGTAATGACCAAAGATGGTTTGGGAGATAAAGTACCAAGCTATGAAGTATTAGACCGATTTCATTTTAGAGATGTAATCTTTGCTCCAATTGTATTATCCGATTATAAAGCCTTTCCTGCTGAGTTTTATGTCAATGGAGAGCGAAGATGGTTTCGTCCCATTTATAAAAGCGATGGAAAAGGATTCCCTTTGGTCAAAAAACACATGAAACCCAACACACAATACAGGTACAGATTTTACCTCAGCACCGAAAAGTGTTGGTATAGCATATTATACTGGTTGGATGCAAAAGCAAAAATCCAGTATCAAATAATCGATTGCTCCATCTAGGGCCTGCTCACCGAAGCCTATTGCTAATAGGTCAACGTAATTAGCAGCGCATTCACAACAAAAGTTTGCCTCGTCACAAGACGGGGCATTTTTATGTCCGCACTTTTCCCGTCACAAAGGTCATTCTAAAAAGCGGTGTAAAAAAAAGTTCTACAGAATTTCAAAAAAAGGTGTTGCAAAGCCCAAAAGTGTTGCATTTCTAAAATCATAAAATATAAAATAATGAGTCTTGTATATAATATTAAAGATAAAAATAAAACG
>CAYLSF010000948.1:0-3452 GCA_964385675.1 uncultured Saprospiraceae bacterium | reverse complement strand
AAATAATTGATAATTAGTACTTTCTGATACAATTTGTATTGAATGATTTATTGCTTTTTTTTCTATGTCAAAAATGACCTGTCACTAATTTAATAAACCTTGTATAAAATAGCTTATTTAACTATTTTAATCCCCTTTTTACTAAGATAGTTCTTATCCTAATTTGATAAGAGGTATAGCTAAGCTATGTTTAAAATTGTTCATTTTAGGTTGGAATTTTTTATACAAAATTTGTGACATAAAAAATGGCTTTTTTATATTTAAAACAGTAACTTTGAAGCATTAATGGTTGTAAAGGGAACACAGGTATGAAAAACTTGATAGAAATATCTAAAATAGTCACAAAAAAGAAGGTCAAAAAGATTGAAATATTTGATGACCATTCACTTAAACACAAGAATAGTAAATTCAATGAATTTTATGAAGCCTTGATGGCGAGTAAATTCAAGAATGATAGAGATGCAGCTTCTTTCTTGTATGGTTGTAGTCCAACAGATGATAAATATCGTCAATTAAAATCTCGTTTTCGTAAGCGATTGTTAAATACGCTCTTTTTCTTAGATGTAAATCTACCTGCTACATCTAATTACGATAGGGCTTATTATTCCTGCAATAAGGATTGGACATTGGTGAAAATTCTATTATCTAATGAAGCGAATTACACCGCAGCGAGTTTAGCTCGACAATTGCTGACTACGGCATTGAAATTTAAATTTGCAGATGTTATCGTCAACTGTTCCAGAATTCTACGCAGACATAGTGCGATTACGGGAGATGAGAAAAACTATGAGACGTATGATCAATATAGTAAGCAGTATCAAGATGTTTTAGATGCAGAGATTCGCTCCGAAGAATTGTATCAGCGTGTTATTATGAATTACCATAAGCCCGCTTCAAAAAACTTTAATCTTGCTGAAAAAATTGATATTTATTGTGATGCATTAGTAGGACTTTCCGAAATGTATGATTCGCCTATTATTGTATATAATATGTACTTAGTGTGGGCGTATCGTTTTGAGATGTTGAATGATTATGAAAGTGCATTGGAAGTTTGTACAAAGGCAGAGAAATACATAGAAGATAATCCTCGATACTATAGGAGTGAGATGTTGGAGACGTTCCAACTCAAGAAAATGTCAGCCTATCTGCACTTGAAAGATTATAAAAACGGAAAAATAAACGCTGAGAAATGTTTACAATCCTTTCCAGAAGGAAGTGATACTTGGTTTAAGTTTATGGAGTATTACCTTCTTTTGGCAATGCATACAGACAACTATATCAATGCCTTGGCGATTTATAAAAAGGCATCAAGCAACACGAAATTTAAGCGTTTGACAGGAGTCGATAAGGAAAAATGGCGTATTTATGATATTTACCTTAATTATATTGTAGAATCACAAGGAGATAAAAATCCGATTCTGAAGATGCAGCGTCGTCGAAGTTTCCGTCTTTCTCGATTCTTGAACGATCCGATTTTATATTCTAAAGATCAGCGTATTTTTACGGTATTGATGGTGGTAGCACAGTCCTTATTCCTATTAGAAAAGAAAAGTTATTCAGCGGTTACAGAGCGTATTGACCGTTTGAAGAGCTATGCGAATCGTCAATTGAAAAAAGAAGAGTATTTTAGAGCGATTCAATTTATTCGATTATTACAGCAATTATCAAAAGCAGATTACGAGCATGATCAGCTGAGTAATATTGACAAGTATTACAGTCGTTTGGAAGAGAAGCCATTTAAATACCGAGGATTGATAACAGAGTTAGAGGTCATTCCTTATGATAAATTATGGAAACTAGTGATGGAGAGAGTAGAACGATTATAGGTCGCACATTACTATCATATTTTTTATAAAAACGCAGCAATTAATGAGGCAAGGCGATTTCGCCTTGCCTTTGTTTGTTTTATAAGTATTCTCTTTTAAGAACTTAGAACTCCTTTAATCCATTCACTTACTACGTTAATAATTTCTGGATTAAAATTATCACTCATATATCGCATATTCATAGTACCTTCTTGACGCATTTTTACATTTTCTGCCATTGAAGATACTTTTGAATAACCATGTTCGGTATTAGGTAGAATTTTCCAACTACCAGTATCAGGTCTGTAGTAATTCACTATAGCAGCAATGTTTTTAGCCCACTCTGCATTGATAGCATGAATGTCATGTTCGCCATAGATGGCTAATACATCACAATTCGATTCTTTCCAGGCCTTTGTTAAGTTGAGGGCATTAATATCATGAAAATAAGTATAATGATGCATGCCTAACAAACGGTCATTATCTTGAGGAAAATAAATAGGCATAATATCTTTATACGCCTCGTTTTGGGCTAATTCTTCACGAGTTTGTTGACGCACCAATAAATCATACATAAAGGGTTGACGTACTCTATAGTGTTCTTCCATTTCTAGGTAATCCATACCTCTATGTATGTTTTGCTCTCGCATGATGTCAAGTTCGTATTCATACCACGAGGTAGAAATACTTCCCCAAGCAATGATGCCTTTAACAGGAATTTTAGAACCAATTACAGGAGCTGTAATTCCTCCTAAAGAATGTCCGTACAGAAAAACTTTAGTTGAATCAATGGATTTGATTTGTTTCAGGTGTTTTAATGCCGTTTCAAAAGCAGCTATTTCATAATCAAAGTCCATTTCGAGGCAATCTTTTGTCCCTTCACTATCTCCCATACTAGGTTTTTCTACTCGATATACAGCTATGCCTTTGTTGATTAAGCCTTCTACTAATTGCTTGATTGGTGCTTTGGGGTTGTAGTAATAATCAAGAGAACCACATCCTATACCTGGTAGGAAGAATAAGACAGGTGGATTTTCTATACCTTTTGGTAATTCTAAAATGCTTCTTAATTGTCCGCCATCATAAGGTACAGCACCGTAAATAATGGTGGCGTTTTTAGATGTTTCTAATGGTTTTCCAACGACTTTCCCTTTTAGTTTTTTCGTTTTGCCTGCTCGGTTGACCTTCACTTTTATCTTATCACCACTTCGCCAGGTACGGGTTAAAGCAACTAGATCATTGACGGCATTATAATCTTTACCGTTTACGCTCAATAGAATATCATTGTCTTGAAGTCCTAATGCTGCCCCTGTACCTCCTTTTAAGACTTGGGCTAATAAAATACCTTTTCCATTTTCTGTCGGCTCAATTACTACTCCCAAAGATCCTTTTCTTTGTAAGGTTTGGGTGAACGCATTTTGATATAAAACAGTTAGTAATAGAAACAGCATGATTTTTTTCATAATTTATAATTTTGATTTGAAGTATAAATTGATAAAATAAATTTATGTAAAAACTAAGCAGTACTTTCTTTTTTAAGATACTATAACCTTTTGTTAACTAAGGACTTCCTTATCTTGACATTAGTAATAGAAGTTGTTTAAAAACTCTTTAATGAACGCTTAGCAACTCATTGATAGTCATACC
>CAYLSF010000947.1:0-3459 GCA_964385675.1 uncultured Saprospiraceae bacterium | reverse complement strand
AACTGGTGGTACTTCGATTTTAGACCTAAATGATTTTTTTGGGACGATAGGAGCTACAACTGCTTCAACTGAAATTTATGATCCAGTTACAAATTCTTGGTCAAACGGTCCAGATATGTCAAATCCAAGGGTAACTCATGTGATGTCACCTCTTCCTAATGGGAATGTACTCATTAGTGGTGGCTTATCTACAAATGGAGCATTACCAATTATCCTAAATGCTTGCGAAATTTTCAACCCAACATCTAATACACTATCAACTACCGCAAATATGAATGTGGGACGTTCTGAACACACCTGTACTGTATTGCAAGATGGCAGCATATTAACTACAGGAGGAGGAACCATCAATGGTATGAGCATTGAAGCCCTATCGGATGTTGAAATATTCGACCCTGTCTCTGAAACATGGGCAGTAAAATCAAATATGACTACTACCAGTGCAGGGCATATTGGTTTCGTATTGGATAATGACTGGGTAGTAATACCGACAGGAGATAGTGGAGATTTAACTCAAATTACACCTACCCTAAAATGTGGTGTATGTAATCCTGAAACCGACCGATGGTTTGAAACAAACGATTTACCCATTGGATTATCTGGCTATGCTGGGTATATCACAGACGAGCAACAAATTGTAATTATTGGTGGTGCAATCGCTGAAAATCAACTTTCAGATAAGGTCATCATTGCAGAATTTTAAATAATTAAGAACATGAAAATAGCACAAAATGCCTTGTGTGGAATGACAGCAGGACTTACGGCAGGATTTATACTTGGCGGGTTTATGTTACTAACAGGAGTGCTATCAAAAGCCGTTGCTCAATTTGGCGGAACGTCCATCTGGAAAGGTTTTTTTATACACCTTTTCTTTAGCTCCTTAATAGGAACTATCTTAGGATTATTTTTTGGACAATTTATGCAATCACTAAAAAAAGCCTTGTTAATTGGTATCTTATATGCTATTGCTTGGTGGATTTTTGCCGTTTGGATAATCACTCCTTTGCGAATGGGTAATTCTATTCAATTGAGTATTTCAGAATTAACCAATACATTACATATTTTTGGTGGACACTCAATGTTCGGATTAGTTTTAGGGGGTACTTTTTTTATATTGAAAAGCCAGTTATATGTTGCTAATGAAGTGGAATAAAAAAATAGCGATTATAACGCATTTGATTTTTTGGGGCTTGGTCTTTAGTCTTTCTGTTGGAATTACTAGCCAGTTTTTTCCAATCAGAAAGGCTATTCCTTTTAGCTGTTTATCTTTAATGATTTACTGTTGTATTGCCTATTTCAATGGTCTATTTATCATCCCCCGTTTTTTCAAAACAGGAAAATTTGGCATTTACTTTTTATTAGTCGGATTATCGTTAACTGTAGCAATTGCCCTCAATATTTTTTTTCTGAATTGGTTTATAGGTGAATTTTCACTAAAAACCATTTTCCAACAAGGCAGTACTATTATTGAAAAGGAACTAGACATACAACGGCTTAGAATTGCCCCAGCTTTTTTTACAACCACCGTCATTTTATTTATTAGTACAGTTTATAAATTGGTTTTTTCGTTTTTGGAAAAAGAACAGTTTTCCATGCAACTGCAAAACGAAAAGATACAGCATGAACTCCAGTTCCTACGGTCACAAATAAGCCCACATTTTTTATTCAATGCTTTGAACAACTTACATTCAATCGTACAGTTAAACCCACAACACGCAGGCGATTTTATTTTGAAATTGGGAGAAATGTTGCGGTTTGTCTTGTACGAATGTCAGAACAAAATGGTCTCTATTTCAGCCGAAATCAAATACATTGAGCATTTTGTTTTTTTTCAAAAAGAGAAAGATAGCCGCCGTCAACAAATTTCATTTACAAAAAAGGGGAGTGATTTTGCTGTGTTCAAATTGGAGCCAATGCTGCTAATTCCTATTGTTGAAAATGCCTTTCAGTACAACCATTCTGACAACCCCGAACAATATTTTGTTCATATTCACTTGGAGTTAAATGAAGAATCCCTGATTTTTTTGGTTGAAAACAATCTTTCTGATGAGGCTAAACCTACCTCCGAAAAAGAATTGAAAAATGGGATTGGGCTTAAAAATGTTACAAGGCGACTCGAACTCCTTTACCCTCAAAAACATCAATTAAAACACGGTGTAGAAAATGGAAAGTATAAAGTCCGATTAGTCATTCAAAGAGTAAGTAATGATAATTAATACATTAATTGTAGATGATGAGCAACATGCAAGAAATATGTTAGAAAGTTATGTTCAGCAATTTTCGGACTTCGTATTAATTGCCAAATGTACAAGTGCTATGGAAGCACAGACCTATTTACATCAACAAAAAATTGACTTGATTTTTTTGGATATTCAAATGCCAAAACGAACAGGTATCGAATTTTTACGTCAATTAACTAACCCACCCAAAATTATTTTCACAACTGCTTTTCAGGAATATGCGTTGGAAGGCTACGAATTAAACGTATTAGATTATTTGCTAAAACCTATTGGCTTTGAACGCTTCACCCAAGCCATCCAGAAAGCAGTAGATATTTTTTCAACGAAAGAAAAAGTGCAGGCTTATCAACAACAACAAAGTTTTAACAATCAATTTATTATAATAAAAGAAGGATTCAGCCAATACAAGATCTTCCTAAAAGATATTCTTTACATTTCCGCTATGCAGGAATATGTCCAATATCATACTAAAAAAGGAAAACGAATGGAATTAAATTCTTTAGCCAATCTGGAAAAGGTATTGCCGAACGAGTATTTTGTCCGCATTCATCGTTCGCACATTGTTTCAAAGTTGGTGATTTCTGGTAAAGAAACCAAAAGGATTATTTTGAATAATGAAATCATTTTACCTATTGGAAAGACATATAAAAATAGAATTTCAAAAATTAATTTTGACAGGGGTTAATTTGGCTTTTTATTTTCTTCCTAATTGACTGGAACGTTGGAGACGCCTACCCATCATTCTTTGTTCCGCACTGGTCAGGTGGAAAAGTCTTTAGTCTAGTACTATGAGCATACTCAACGACTTTATAATATACATAGGGCAACCCTAAAGACTTAACCCTTTGACTACCGATTGTAGCAAATACTTGAACATCAAGTAGTAGGCTACTTATTTTTAAAAAACTCTTTTCTGTTCATTTTCTAATAATTTTTACTACGATTTACAATTTAGTTCATCGATTCTTCAATAGCTACTTTTACTTCACTTACCTTTATGTAAGAAATGGTGATTTAAGTAACGCTCAAAAAATAACTTAACGATTTGAACGGCAAATTGGTAATTTATTTTTCGACCATTACTAAACTGTCTTTTTTAACATTTGCATCAACGTTAAATAAGCGGATTCACTTGCTCCATGAACTGCAATAGTATGTCCATTGGTATTCATTGCCTCTCCAGCAAAGTAAATTTTATTGGCAACTGGAGCAGACATTG
>CAYLSF010000946.1:0-3463 GCA_964385675.1 uncultured Saprospiraceae bacterium | reverse complement strand
GAAAGATATCATGCCTTCAATTACTAACTATTTTACTAGATACTTATGTCTATTTGTATTTATATTGAGTTATTCCAATCTTTTTGCTCAAGTTAATTCCTACGATGCTGCTGTTTGTCAAGCGGTAATTTCCAATCCTGCAAATTTTTCTAAACTTCAATGGCTTTATCAGCAGGGAGCAGATTTAAACTGCCATTGTGAAGTACGTCAAAAAACCACTTTTTTATCTATGGATAGGGCGATTGTTTCCTTCTTTGATCCGACCATTTCAGAAGCTGTTTTACAACAATCTGCCAATGAAAATACCATGATAGAAACCGTTTTTGTCAATCCAACCTATATAGCATTGAGTCGAGAAGATTATGGATTAATTCGGTTTTTAACTCGTAATGGTATTAATCTTAACAATAGTTTTTCTAATGGTGTGTTGCCCTTAGAATATGCCCTTCATGCCAATCGAAAAAAATTGATTGACTTTTTAATTCAATTAGGAGCAAAGCCAGACTTTATTCATTTAGGTTGTCCTGTTAATACAGAATTAACCAAATATTTAATTGAAAAAGGAACCAATCCGTCAACGCTTGACTTAGGTTGTGCTATCAATAATCCAGAGCAATTTGATGAGTTATTAGCTTTAATTCCCAATTTTAAAAATCAAAATTTAAACACGCAAGAATTATACGCTCTATTTGAAAATACTAATTTATTAAAAGTATTATTAGAACACGGATTTGACATCAATGGAAAGACGGTTTCACACAATAAATATGGCGTCAAAAAGGAAACGCCCTACTTTATTCATGCGATAAAAGAAGGCTATAATGACGTCATTCCATATTTCCTTACTGATCAACTCTCTATTGACGCTAAGGATGAAAGAGGTTATACCGCTCTTTTTTATGCTATTTTATTCAATAAAAAAGAGCTTATCCATCAGTTATTAGATAAAGATGCTTCCGTTAATTTGATAGCTGACAATCAAGAAGATACCCCTTTAATATTAGCCATGGAAAATACGGACTTAAACACCGTAAAGCTATTGTTATCAAAAGGAGCGAATCCCAGTCTTGCTATTAAAAATCCGAAAAGGCTACCCATACATAAAGCATTATCGCAAAAGGATCAAGTAACGGCTTCCTTATTGACGGAGTATAATGTACATCCTAAAACCATTTTCAATTATTATCAAAAGGACTTTTTAATTCAACATCCAGAGGAATTAAAATTTGTATTAGGATTAGTCTCTACCGCAAAGCCTCAAAATGAAACCAATCAATTGCTACAAAGAGCGATTGAGATGAATGAAGTAAAAGCGGTATCCATTTTACTCAAACATACCAAAGGATTTCAAACTGCTGATGAATCCAATCAAACTCCTGTGATGTTAGCATTTGAGCAAAAAAATTATGCTTTAGTTCATCAACTTTTAGTGGCAGGAGCAAAAATAAATCCTAAAAAAGAAGGAGCTGCTTTTTTTCAAGAAGCCATTTTACAAAAAAACATGGTGTGGTGTCATCAGTTAATTCAAAAAGGAGTGTCTGTTGAAAATACTTTACCAAATGGTAAGCAACCGCTCAATTTTGCTTTTGAACAGAAAAGCTATGAGATTATCAAGTTAATACTTCAAAATGGTATCCAACCTTCTTGTAAAGATATGTTACTGGCTGTTAAAACTAACAATTTAGATATTATCAAATTATGTCAAAAACACGGAGGAGATGCCTCTTGCAGTGTAAAAGGTAAAAAACTTTGGCAACACGCTAAAAGTATCCCCACACATTATTACATTCAATTTTATCTTAAAAAACAATAGTTTTAGTAATTTAGTGGTTAGTGAGGTAGTGATTAGTAATTCGTGTCGAGTGATTAGTCTTTCAATCCAATAACCAATTACCAATCACTTCCCAATAGCCCTGTCTGCCGACAGGTAGGTATCTGGGACACTAAATAATTAAAACAGAGTACCATGAAATTATGGGCGATTATACCAATTTTACTATTCTCTAATTTTATAATGAGTCAAGAAGAAGAAACGTCAGTTATTAATCCAACATTGCCATTAAAAAGCACTGAGTATCGGGTGTATCAAGATAAGTTATCGGTCATCAATATTCCTGTAGAAATTAATGTAAAAGATATTGAAAACAGAATCAATAAGGAATTCGGTAAGGTCATTTATGAGGATATGAGCTTTGAGGATAATGGCGTAGATGATTTGAAAATCAAGGTCAAAAAACGAAGCAATATCAAGATTGGGACACAAAATGGTGTCGCTAAAGTTGCTATTCCGTTGACCATTTGGGCAGCTAAACGCTTAAAAAAATCCGTTTTTGGTCAAGTTATTTCCTATACGAATGATACGGAATTTGATATTACCATTCGATATACCGTTCAACTAAAAATAAAGGAAAATTGGGTACTTGAAACCGAGACTAAAGGAGACTTTAAATGGGATAAAAAGCCTTACGTTAACGTTATTGGTGTAGATATTCCAATAGAAAGTCAAGTAAAAAAGCCCTTAGATGATCAAGTCATTGAAATCGCTAAGTTGATTGATAAAAATATTCAAGAAACCGTCAATATTCGAGAAATAGGAACGATGGCATGGGAACAAGCTCACGAACCGATGCAAATGGATTCGTTAACCAATGCCTGGTTGTACATTAAACCTCAATCCGTCTCCGCTACTCAATTAGTCTTAATTGATAACAAAGCCACTTTTGGTTTAGGGATTACTACTTTTGTACAGAATACTATTGGTGAGCCTAAACAAACGTTTGATATTCCTCCTCTACCCGATTTGGAATTAGTGGATTCCATAGCGGACGATTTTAATGTTGCCCTATCTGCTAATGCAAGTTACGAAAACATCAAAGGATTATTAGGTGGTCAGTTTAAAGGTCAAACTTTTGAATTTGAAAAAGATGAACAATGGATTACGGTTAATGATATTGACCTATGGGGTAGTGCAGAAAATTTAGTTATCAAACTTGATGTAAAGGGTCGATTTAAACAAGGTATTATTAAGAAAAAAGTTAAGGGTATTCTTTTCTTAGAAGGTACGCCCTATTTCGATTCGACTACTCAAGAGATTAAAATAAAAGACTTAGAGTTCAACCTTGAGACTAAGGATTTGTTAATTAAAATGGCAAAGTGGTTCTCTGGTAAAAAAATTAGAAAGATGATGGAAGAAAACCTTGTCTTTTCAGTTAAAGATCAATTGGGCGACGCCAAAAAAATGATTGAAAAACAATTAGAACATTACGTCATTAATGATTTTGTCACGTTGAATGGTACTCTTTCCGACTTACAACCTGAAGGTATTTTTCTCTCAGATACTGCGGTAAAAGTCATTGTATCCGCCAAAGGTAAAGTTAATATGACTGCTAGTGGATTCTAAAGTAATTGAGAATTAGGAATCTGTACAAGTGGGATTTTCCCGCTATTGATAATCAATAAATTA
>CAYLSF010000945.1:0-3467 GCA_964385675.1 uncultured Saprospiraceae bacterium | reverse complement strand
CTTATAAATTTAAAATCATATGAACACTTTAATTAAAATGAGTTTAATTGCCGCTCTTGCCTTTCTGTTAACACCTACTGTTTTTGCACAACAAAAAGCTAAAAAAGTAAAATCTTTCAAAGTAACAAAGGTCATTCCTTTTTCCGCAGAGAAAGTATGGGCTATTGTAGGAGCTGACTATGGAGCAATAGCCAACTCGCACCCAAAAATTATTCGCTCTAATTACATCAATGGAACACTAAAAGCAGAAGAAGGAGCAGAACGTATTTGTTATTTTAATAAAAAAGGAACACAGTACTTAAAGGAAAAAATAACAAGCTACGATCCTGAAAATATGACTTTTGTAAATACAGTATCTAAAGCAGGAAAATTTCCCGTTGACCCAGCATATACCAAAGCTATTTACAAAGTTACCCCTATTGATGCCAACTCTTGCGAAATGAGTTTTGATATGGAGTTTCGCACTAAACCCGCAATATTAGGAGGTATGATGAAGGGTAGCTTTAAAAAATTAATTCAGGATTACATGATTTCAATAGAACATCATATTAGAACAGGAGAGAAGGTAACAGCAGAGAATTTTAAGGATATTAAGAAGTTGTATGCCTCTAAATAACAAGTATTATACTGAAACGGTAAGTATTTTAGAATACTTACCGTTTGTTATCTTACATTAAAACCGATAACCATACCCCAATCGAAAATGCGAGAATTGAGAGCGAGTAAATTCTCCTTTTAAATGATGATTAGACGTTAAGAAGTAATTAAACCCTAATCCATAATATTCAGATAGACCATTAGTAGTTCCATCTCTAAGTTCAGAGGTAATAAAGCCGTTTTGATCGATAAAAGCGACTTCTACTTGATCTGCCACTGAAAATTGAGCAATTCCCAAAAACCCGTAGGGGTTGAATCGACGATTCGCATTAAAATGAGCATTTAATCGAAAAGCAAATTCTGTTAGGGGTTTAGAAGTATAATCGCCTTGATTGCTTGGGAAAATAGTGTACCCTACCCCTAAGCTCACTACTTTTGTCCAACTCGGGATCATAATTTCTGCTCGTAAATCATAACCTAAGCCACCATCCCCATCAGAAGGATAACCGCCTAAGAAAGCGATTGAAAATAAATTGGATTCTTTTTGAAAAAGAATTTTATTTGGGACGTTTTTTTCATAACATTCATTATAAGTATTAACCAGTTTTATCAAGTTATTACGCCGAACCACCAAACCATTATCAATTAAATAATAGGCTTGTTTACAATCATGAAACACATTTTTTAATCGCCTTACTGCACTTAGATCCTCCTCTAGAAATGTTCGACTTCCAACTTCGATTTTCTTTTTGGTTTCTGGGAGTTCTAACAATTGCCCCTGTCCGTTTTCAATAAAAAAACGCTTTTTATTACTTTTTTCAAACACATATAAATTTAATTTCCCCTCTACCAAACGACGAAAAAATCGTCTTTTAGGTTTTCCTTCATTTTCATTTCCTAGTTTTAGTTGTACTAAAAAGCTCTTGTAACGTTCATTACCCTTAAATCCAAAAGCACTAATTTCATTAGGGGTATAATATTTGAATTTTGAAGCATTTCGAACTTTGAATTTAACCCGATTAGCTAGTCGATGACGGAAATCATTTTTAACTTGACCATAAATAGTATCCAAGTCATTAGTTACAATGAACCCTTGATTTTCATAATTCTGCCCTGTCAAAACAAAAACGCAAAAGATACCTATAATAGTCAATATTTCCTTCATAATATTGGTTTTTAAAATCATTGTTAAATTATGAAACGGTTAGATTGTTCATCAAGTAGTTCAGCAATTTAACAAGTATAACTTTACCAAGACTACTCTTTGGACAATTCGTCTAATAATGCTCTTGCACGGTTAGGATAGTCCGTTATTAAACCATCTACCCCATAAGAGATCATTTGTTTCATTTTGTCCTTTTCATTAACTGTCCACGGAATGACTTTTACCCCTTTTGCATGTGCTTTTTCTATCAAATCCTCATTCACTAAGCTATAACTCGGACTATATATATCAGGCGTAAAACCTAAAGTATCCAACGAGCCTTCAAATGTTGTCCCCTCTTCCCAAACTAATGCTGCCATAGAAACTGATTCATCTAATTGACGCAAAACTTGAAGTGTTCTAAAATCAAAGGATTGAACGGTAGTCTGTTCTAAAATCCCTAAAGCTTTTAATTCTGCATAAAGTAAGGCCACAAATTCTTTTGGCTCAGGGTGATATTTATTATCGCCTAAAGGTTGTGATTTTGTCTCGATATTATAGAAAATTGTTTTGCCACTCCCCTTCATTGCTTCATTCACCGCATCTACTACCATTTTTAAGGTTGGTTTCGCTACAGTTTGTGGTTGTTGCTCTGGAAAGTTAGGATTACCTTTTTTACCACAATCATAAGTTTTTATCTCCTCATAAGTCATTTCATACAGATTAAATGACATAGCTGCTGCTTCTGAAATAGAATCTCCATTAGGTTGTGTACATATATGATGATTCATCCAAGGCTCATGCGATACCACAATCTGACTATCTTTAGAAATCACGACATCCAACTCTAATGTCGTAACGTCATATTCTAGGGCTTTCAAAAAGGCAGGAATGGTATTTTCTGGAACTAACCCTCTAGCCCCTCGATGCCCTTGCAAGTCAAAATCTTTGAATGGATTTTCTGGTGTTTCCATGTCTGTATTATTACAACTGTAGGTTAGTAATATTAAAAGTATGATGAAGTTTCTCATTATCTATATCATTGAATATTAGTAGAATACTTTGAAGTGGCATAAGGCAACTATAAAATAGTTGGCTCTTATAAAGACTTAGGGTGATGGTAAAATATCTTCTATTATTCGGATGTCAGGCTTCAAAATAGTTAGAAACAAATCTTCTAATAATGCCTTACCTCTCTTTCGGATATTGAAAACAAATTCAAAAAACCCTACATAAATAGGCATTTTCTCTTGACTAATTCCACGGTGAGGCCTCAACCAAGAACGCAAAAGCGACCAAATTCCTTCTTGAGTATTAACGTGAACTTCGTGAAAACCGTCACCATCTTCATCCCGAGCATATTCGCCCGAAGAATGACATACCGTTTTGTGGCTATAGCCCCATTCTTTAAGCCGATTGTAAATACTGTATTCATCTGTATTAATCAGCGTATCAGGGCGAACATATTGCTCTATGATAGGCTTAATAGTAACCTGCTTAACATTTGGTAAGAGTCTCATTACTAATGCTCCACCCCGCTGAACTAAGCCAAGTATAGGTGGTTTTTCATTCGCTAAAGTACCTCTACCTCTTGCTCCTTTTAAACGTCTCCTACGAGCAGAACGACCTGCTTGCTTAACTTTTTCAGGTTGTCCTTTATGACCACAAACCACATAGACTTCATCTATTTCAACCACATCTGTAAGTTCAATAGTAGGCTTTTTTT
>CAYLSF010000944.1:0-3468 GCA_964385675.1 uncultured Saprospiraceae bacterium | reverse complement strand
TCAGATGATTCCATGTATCATTTCCTTGATATATATTAGGTTCTATAAAATATAAATAAAACAAAGAGTATTCATCTGTTAAACGATAGAGCTTATCCTTTTTCTTTTTACCGAAGGCATAATAAGTTGAAATAAACCCAGATTGTTCTAATTCTTGAAGTGTTTTGGTTAGCGTGCCACCGTTTTTTACTTTCGAGGCTTTAATAATTTCTTCCCGTATCATACCTTGTCTTTTGGTCGCTAATGCTCGAACAATCGCAATGTGATTATCTGAATTATCAAATAAAGCAGGATAAAGTTTTGAAAATTCATCGGTTAATAAACCTGTTTCTGAAAAACAAATATCATTAATATTTTGAACAGCACTTTTGCCGCTTTCTATTTCTTTTAGGTAATGCGGAATGCCACCTAATGCCATATAGATTTGAACAATATGATACCTATTTAAACCAATATGGCGATTTTTGAAATATTCTTCTGTTTCTGCTAGGGTGAAAGGTTTTAGGTTAATTCGTCTTGTGATTCGATTGTGCAATCCACCTGTATCATTCACCACTTTTTGAACCATCCATGAAGCAGCAGAACCACAAATTACAACAACGATATTTTGATTGACGGCCCAGCTATTCCAAAACCAACTTAATCCTTTTACGAAACCCGATTTTTGTGCTGCCATCCAGGGCAATTCATCTAAAAAAACAACTATTTTTTTAGATTGTAATTGGGGTTCTAAAAATTCAGATAATAGAAAAAAGGCACTTAACCAGTTTTTCGGAGTTGCAATAGGCAACCGACTTTTAGAATATTTAGTAAGCTGAATAGCAAAATTTTGTAGTTGTTCTTTGTTCGTTGCATATTGAATGCCCGATAATTCAAACTTTATATTATCCTTATAGGTCGTTTTTACTAAAAACGTCTTACCAACACGTCTTCTACCAATGATTGCAACCATCTCGGCTTCATTAGAGGTCAATGCTTTTGTTAAAATTTCCTGCTCTTTTTTTCGACCTATTAATCGTATCTCTTCCATATTTTAAAGATTATCAGCTTAATCATAGTAAAAATAATAACTTTAAGCTGATAATAAAAAATATTGTCAGCTTAATCTTATGTGAAATAATCACTTTAAGCTAGGTAACTACTTGGTTCAATTGTTAATACGTTAAATAACTCGCTACTATTTTGAGCGTTAAGTTATTTTTTAGGCGTTATTGAATGTTGAGTTTGATTTGAAAGGGAAGGGGATTCAATACTCACATGGGATATAACAGATGCGCTGGTTTTTTAAGCTTTATTTATGATAAAATCGCCACCGCTTCTGTTTTTATAGTTATTTTTAACTTTTGATTCGCATATTTTGTATTGTAAGTAGCTAATCAAAATTATTCGACACATTTTTGAAGGGTTCTTTTTAGCCAATACTGCGTTATTTTTTTCAGCAATAAAACGATTATTCCTTCAAAAAATGCCTTGTCTTGTCTAAAAATTCCCTCGTTCAAAAATGACGAATAATTATGCTTATCTACTTATTATTGCAAAGTGATATGAAAAATTCTACATTAAAACTATCTGATAAAAAATTAACACTACATGTCCAATAAAAGTATTATCCGAGTATTAAATGAAGCCGAATTATTTGCTTTCAATAAGATAGCCATGAATGCCTTCCCTCGTATCGGGGGCTACACTGATGAGGATGTCAAAGATTATATTAAAAAATATTTAGAACAGGTTGATAAGGGTATTCCTGTTACGACTTATGGTTTGTTTCGGAAGGATACCTTGTTCGGGGGCATGAAGTTTTATGATTTTAAACTTAATTTGCATGATACGCCTGTTTTAATGGGCGGATTAGGAGGCGTATCTGTGGATATGCTACACAAAAAGGAGGGGGTAGCAAAAGAGATGTTACAATACTTCATAGAGCATTATGATTTAAAGGGAGCGTGTTTAGTGTCTTTATATTCATTTCGATTGGATTTTTATCGTAAAATGGGATTTGGATTTGGTACAAAAACGAGTTTATATCAAATTTCGCCAGCTAATATTATCAAGCAACCCTCAAAAGCGAATTTGAGATTCCTAACTAAAGAGGATTTTCCGCTTATCCGTGCTTGTTTTAATCGGTATGCCCGTCGCAATCATGGTATGTTGATACATGATAGTATTTGGTGGGAAAGTAAATTATTTCCTAAGGGTTCTTATAATATTGGGTATTTTGAAAATGGACAGCTAAAAGGCTATGTCAATTTTGAGTTTACAAAAAGTGAGGGGAAAATTTATGATCAAGATATTTTGGTTTACCATTTTGTTTATGAAAATAGAACGGCATTTTCTGAGTTATTGAGTTTTTTAAGAACACAATTCGACCAAGCAAATTATATCAACTTGATGACGCAAGATGAGGACTTTTATTTCAATTTGAATAATCCTTACAATGGACAAAAAAGTTTAGTACCATTGCACCATCAATCGAATGTAGAAGAAGTCGGGATTTCTTATCGAATTATTAATGTGGCTCGATTTTTTGAGCAAATGAAAGAGCGAAATTTTGGAGATGCTACGTTAACGCTTAAAATTACGATAGAAGATAGTTTTTATCCTCAAAACACAGGTAGTACGATTGTGCAATTTGAAGATGGAAACGCCACCGTTTTATCAGAATCAGAAAATATAGATGCGACTATTTCGCTTGGAATTGCCGAATTTTCTTCGTTAGTTATGGGCGTTATCGGATTTAAAAAATTATACGATTATGGATTAGCAGAAGTGACGAATAAGATGTATATTCTCACCTTAGATAAATTGTTCGCTAGTCCTAAGCCAATTTGTTTAACTTGGTTTTAATTTTAATAAAAATTGTTACTATTGTTGATCCCGATAATTATTGGGAGTTAAATTGTTATTTTTTGAATTAACAATTAATTCCCGATAGCTATCGGGATAACAGTTAACAATTACCTAACAATCAATACTTTGTCGAAAAAGACTAATATAGCATATACATTAATAGAAACAACAGAAGCACTTATTGAATTTTGTGAGGCAAACCAAGATATAGAATGGTTGGCGTATGATACCGAGTTTATCAGTGAGAAGCGATTTCATCCACTTTTATGTTTGATACAAGTGGCTACCGCAGATGGAATTTATATTATTGATTCTATAGCTATTGAGAATGTGCAGCCTTTTGCGGATTTACTCGCCAAACCGAATATTTTAAAAATAACACATGCGGGTGAGAATGATTATAGAATATTCTACAGCCTATATAACGTAACGCCTGTTAATGTTTTTGATACACAAATCGCAGCAGGGTTTTTATCCTTTAAATATCCGATTTCCTTTAAAGACTTGATGTTTCAAAAGCTACGCTTAAAAGTAGATAAGGGCTTTAAAGTATCGAATTGGAGTGAACGCCCGATGATTGAGCGCGGTGCGAGGCTCGGGGTAGCTCCATCCCCCTCC
>CAYLSF010000943.1:0-3468 GCA_964385675.1 uncultured Saprospiraceae bacterium | reverse complement strand
ATAAAATTCATTTTAATTGAAACAGTAAAATAAATCACCAAGTATAATTTTAACTCGCAACTCGCAACTCGCAATCCCGACTTATCAGTACGGGATTTCACTCCGTTCAACTCGCATTATCGTACGGTGGTCATTCGCTCTCCATTTTCATAACGAATAATCTGTGCCTTCTTAAATCCATTTCTACGCACTTCTCTCAAGACTTCTTTAGCTTCTGAATGTGAACTAAAAGAGGTTAGTAAAACACGATTAACATCTATACCTCTTTTTGAGATAGTAGGTTCTAGCTGGATTGACCCCAAATGACGTACACCACTAAATTTATAATCCTTATACGTTGTTACTGCTACCAATTGAATTTTATAATTTACACCGCTTTCGCTAGGTGAATCAATTGGATCGTACTTAGTCGGCTGCTCATAAGTTGTTGAAGCAATAGGTTGCTCAATAGGCTTTTCAACAGGAGCTTCATAAGTCGAATAATTCGGGTTATAGTCAGGAATTTCAACTAAGATTCCATCCTCTCTAATAAACGCTTTATCATTTAAAAAGAAGATACTGTTCACTTGCTCTCTAGTTAGTTGACTAAAGCGTTTAGTCTCAGGTTCTACTTCCTCTGTTTCTGTAATCCCTATACCTCCTCCTTGTGTTTCTGGTTGTGTAGGAGGTGTATCTACCTCTGTTGTAGTAGTATAAGGATTAGTAATTGGCTTTTCCTCATAGCTAGTCGTTTCTGTTATAGTTTCCTCTTCTGTATAAGAAGGCGTTGTAGTTGTATTATTAGCAACTTCTTCCTCTGTTTCTGGTTGGTAAACAGGAGGCTCTGGCTCGGTTTCTTCTACCTCTTCTGCTGCATATACAGGTGGTTGCGGTGGGTCATTTGTTACCGTAGAATTAACAGTTTCCTTACTCCCTGGTGGAGTATTCGGATCTATCCTTCCATTTGGTGTTACGATTTCTTCCTCTTCTTCTTCTCCCATATAGTTACCTCCTGGAGGACTTGTAATATCTGTTTCTGTTTCTGCATTACCTCCTGGAGGTACAGAAGCAATAGAGGAAGGCTCTAAAGGAATGTCTTGAGAATACTCTGCTGTGTTTTTAAAATCTGTTGTACTAACCTCAAAAAAAGATGCTAAATACCCATCTCGTTCTGCGGTTATAGAATATTTTTTATTAGGCATTAATGAGAATTGATAAAACCCTTCATCAAATACCTTGGTAACCAATGGTGTTTTTTGCCCCTCTCCTATTACTTCATATAAGTCAACTACTACATTATCAAGTTTCTTATTAGGATTATCTTTTTCAAAAATATTCCCTCTAATAACAACCTCAACTTCTTTCTTTTTAAACTGGAATAAGTCATCATTATCAGTATAAGTTTTACTTGTACCTTCTAATCTGTTAGATACAAAATATCCAACTTGTTTATCTGTTCTTAATGTATAGTAATAATCATCCGCAATGGAGTTTGTTGGTAAGCCTAGATTTTCCGTTTCCCCCCAACTTGAACGATCCCCTGAAATTCTAAAAATATCAAACCCTCCTACCCCAGGATGTCCATTTGAACTAAAGTATAATTGCTTTGCTGTGAGATCATAGAAAGGTGTCATCTCATCTTTAGGTGTATTAACATTGTCTCCTAAATTGACAGGTAAAGAATAATTAAAATCACTCGTGCCAAAATCACGTGTTACAAAATATAAATCATAGCCACCTTTTCCACCTTTTCTATTGGAAGCAAAATATAATAACTCTTTATTATCTACTACGGTAACAAATGGCTGTGTAGAACTAGAGCCTGTCTCGTTCACATACTCAGGTAGTTTAACAGGCTTTAGCCATGTGTTTTTTCTTTGCATGACATATATCTCGCAAATCATTTCTCCTTTACTATCACGCTCACATTGTGTAAAGTAAAAAGCCTTTCTATCAGGCGTAAATGTACCATGCCCAAAATGTTGCTTTTCCATACTCCCAAAAATATTAGGCTTAGCGGGTTTTTCCCAGCCTGCCGAAGTCCGTTCAGAGCGATAGATTTGACTTGTACCTTCTTTATAAGATGAAAAATATAACAAATTATCTAGGAATGGAATTGGACCATATTCTTGCATGTCGCTATTGACCATACGACTTAAATGCTCAATTTCTATATTACCCTTAGGAGGCGTATTTTGAAGCTCTCTTGCTAAATCACAACCTTTCATCTCTAACTCAACAATGGCATCCATGACTTCATAATCTTCACCCTTGTAGTCATTAATAAATTTCTGAAATGCTGCTTTTGCATCATTATAACTTCCTGATTGTTTTAAAGCATTAGCGTACTTATACCCTACTTTTTCAAATTCTCCATCTATAGCTTTTGCATAAGCATCAGCAGCTGATTTAAAATCTCTAATTTTAGAGAAAGCTTCACCTGCTTTAAAGGCAACTTCAATTTTTTTCGGTTTGTCTTCTACCACACTAGCATAAAATGCGGCAGCACTAGCATAGTCATTTTGCTCATAATATTGATTCGCTAATTTAAGTCGTTTTTTCCAACTCATTTCTTTTGATGGTTTTTGTACTTGAGCCATTATAACCCCAACCATCATCATAACCATCGCAGTAAGCACAAATTTTTTCATAGTATTGTTTGTATTGATTCCTTACTAAGGGTTTAACGAATGAACTATCTCGTTTTACAACAAAATAATTTCAATTCATTCTGTTTTATTAAATTATAATTTATTTAAAATAATGAAATGTATATTCACTCTTCTATTCTGATGCAAGTTCGTCTATTAGCTGATGTATAACTACTGGAAAATGTTTATATTCTAATTCATGTACTTTATGAGCAATATCTGATGGAGTATCATTTGGAGTAATAGCACAGGAAGCCTGAAAAATAATATTCCCTTCGTCATAATGCTCATTTACATAATGTATCGTGATGCCTGATTCTGTCTCATTTGCTGCCTTTACAGCATGGTGCACATTCATTCCGTACATACCTTTTCCACCATATTTTGGTAGTAAAGCTGGATGTATATTGATTATTCTATTAGAATAAGTTTTTACTAAGTTACTAGGAACTAGCCATAAAAAACCAGCTAGTACAACATAATCAATTTGAGCTATTTCTAATTTTTCTAAAACACTATCTGTTTTATAAAATTGCTTTCTATTGATTACTACTGTTTGAATATCAAACTGTTTGCCAAGATTTAAAACAGGTGCATCTTTTTTGTTTGAAACAATCAACTCTATTTCAACGTAATCATAGTCTTGGAAGTATTGAATAATGTTATGTGCATTACTACCCCTTCCTGATGCAAAAATTGCTATACGAACCACTCTTTTTCAATTTAGCCTTAATGAATAAAATGTTATAAATCTTTTATATTAAAGATATAAAAATATAAAAACCAAAGGTATAAGGTTTATATATTATTTATACGTTAAAGACCACTTTAGGATAAC
>CAYLSF010000942.1:0-3477 GCA_964385675.1 uncultured Saprospiraceae bacterium | reverse complement strand
TGTAAAACATAGATAAATAATACAATCCAAAATAACAATCATTAAAATATTCAAATTAGGATAATTTTAAACTTATTTTTTGAGTATTTTCTAGATAGTTAAACCAACTGCACCTTTCTCTTCTAATTTCTACACAGATGATGTGTATGTGTATGTGTATGTATTCAAACCTAGGCAGTAATCAATTTTTGAATCTGCAACAACAGCAAAATTTATTCAAGACTGGATTTTTAAAAAACAGCCAATTGATTGTTTTATTTTGGGATGTTTTTTCAAAATAGGAATTTTTCTAAAATTTAAAATTATCCAGTTGCTTGATTACCAAACAAATAAGCACTTGGTATGCTTTAGGAATTGTAATTAAATGTTATAGTAGTTATTTCAAAATAATTAATTATTGAAAGACAGTCTTTAGTTTAATTTTTTGAAAACACTAATGAGAATCTTTAAAAAAGTTAAAAACACGTAGGCTATCATGAAAAGTATATTGACAATTATTCCCGTTTTGTTGTTCGTAACATCAACACTTTTTGGACACAAAGGCACTTCTTATGATTGTATATTAGGAGATTGCCAAAACGAATTTAGTATTTTAAAATATAACGATGGAGGTAAATACATTGGAGAATTAGAAGGTGGACAATTCTCAGGTCATGGTGTATTTTATTTTAAGGATGGAAGTAAATACATTGGTTCTTGGAAGAACCATAACTTCCATGGTAATGGTAAGTTTTATTATAAAGACGGTAGAGTAAAATCTGGTATTTGGGAAAAGGGAGAAATGATTAAAAAAATGGTTTCTAAGAGTGGGTGTATTTCTGGAAATTGTGAGGAAGGATATGGAGTATATGTAGATAAAAGCGGTAGAAAGCACATCAGCTTTAAAGAAAGAGGTAAACCAACGCGTTCTATTATTTATTATGGAAACGGAAGTAAATATATAGGAGCGACTAAGGGGTACAAAAGACAGGGGACAGGTGTACTCTATCAAGCAGATGGAGTGATTGAAACAGGAGTATGGAGTGATGATAGACTTTTAGGGACAGTTAAGCAGGGTAAAGGCTGTGTTTCAGGGAATTGTAACAATGGTGTAGGTACTTATATTTATCATAATAACACGAGATACTATGGTTCATTTAATAATTCTTTAGCTAATGGAAAAGGAATTTGTTATTACGCTGATGGAGATGTGTATGTGGGGTTTTGGAAAGATCATAGTTTTCATGGAAAAGGAACACTATATAGTGCTAATGGAGATGTAAAAGAAGGTCGTTGGGATAGGGGCGAGTATCTTGAAAAACCAGAAGTATATTATGACTTTGATACACAAAATAAACAAACAAACACAACTAAAGTATGGGCAGTATTGGTAGGGGTCTCTAGCTATAAACACATGAAGCCATTGCGTTTTACAGATGATGACGCATATAGATTACACTCTTTTCTAAAAAGTCCTGAAGGAGGTGCTATTTCTGATGATAGAATGCACATCTTAGTGGATGAAAGCGCCTCCAAACAAAATATTTTAAAGAAATTAAGAAAGATAGCGAGCAGGGCAGGAAAAGATGACTGTGTTTTATTCTATTTTTCTGGTCATGGTATCAAAGGTTCGTTTTTGCCTATCGACTATAATGGTACTCGAAATAAGTTACACCATGATGAGATTCAAACTATCTTTAATAGTTCTAAGGCGAAGACTAAGATTCTAATTGCTGACGCTTGTCACTCAGGGAGTTTTGGGACTAGAGCGAAAAATGCAGAAGTTAATAATACATTGGGTCAATATTATAAGGCGTTGAGTGCGACTTATGGTGGTACGGCATTATTGTTATCTTCAAAAGCAGAGGAAACTTCGATTGAAAGTAATGGATTGCGACAAGGAATTTTTAGTCACTTTTTAATTAGAGGTTTGAAAGGGTCGGCAGATGAAAATACAGATAAGGTGGTAACGATACAAGAGTTATTTAGATATGTAGAAGCTAACGTGAATACATACACAAATGGCTATCAAACACCAGTTATTTCAGGTAAATATGATAAAAATATACCACTCGGAGTGGTAAGATAGAACGATGAATAAGGCTTAAAAGTAGTTTAGGGGGATACACTAGTGTATCCCCCTTTTTTATTTAAAAGGGGAATCGTAGTTTTGTTGAAATTTAAAATAATGAAACCAGAGCGAGAGGCAAAATTTAGGGCAGTGATTAAGAAGCGTCAGCCTAATCTAACTATCGTGTTAGAAAATGTACATGATGTACATAATATTAGTGCAATACTTAGGACTTGTGATTCGGTAGGTATAGGAGAAATTTATGTGTTATACACAGAGATATATAAAAGAGTATTAGAGATTGGTAAAAAAAGTTCGGCCGGAACTCGAAAGTGGGTGCATGTTCATTTGTATAATGATGTAGCAGCGTGTATGCAAGCCGTAAAAGCAAAATATGATAAGGTATATGCGACGCATCTAAGTGAAAATTCAGTTGATTTGTATGACATGAATCTATCAGAATCTTGTGCTTTAGTTTTTGGTAATGAGCGAGATGGTGTAAGTTTTTCTACCCTTCAATTTTGTGATGGCAATTTTACCATTCCTCAAGCGGGCATGGCTCAGAGTTTAAATGTGTCTGTTGCTTGTGCCGTGACCTTATATGAGGCTTATCGACAACGAAAGGTAAAAGGTTTTTATGATAAAAATTCATTATTGAGTGAAACTGAACAAGAGGCGATGTATCAAAAGTTTTTGGAACGGGATGATTTTTGGCGGCATACCGCTCAGAAGAAGCGAAGGGTTTTTGCTAAAGAATAGGGAAAAATGGAGAATTGAGAATTATAAAGTTGTAGTTATAATTCTCAATTCTCCATTGAATTTATATTTTAATCAAATACATCAAAGAAACGCTATAATCTCTACCTTGAAGTGCGTCTAAATCTTGATCATTTACATTGTTGATAAATTCATTGAGTCCCATATCATAACGAAAATCAAGATACAATTTACCAGGTCTCATTTTTAAGGAAATACCGCCCCCCATGTTTAGACCCAAATCAAAACGATTGATGACATCTTCAAAATTATCTAAATCTAGTTCTTCTTCTGTATCATTTTCGCTATCCACATTTGTCGCACTTAATAAATAGCCTAAGCTAGGTCCTGCATTAAGATAAAATCCTAAATTACCACTACCAATGCCTACTTTACCTAAAATGGGTACTTGAAAATAATCTGTTACCAATTGCTTAAAATCATATAAATTAGTAGAATCTTGTAGTTCTTGTGGATTAAAGTCGAAGTTTTGACGCACAAAACTTAACTCAGGTTGCAACGCAAAAGAACCGCCTAAATTAAACTCAAAAATACCCGCCACTTGAAAGCCTGGGATTTCATCAATTTCATCTAAATTGCCTAGTGTAATATTTTCTAAATTGGTTACGGTTGCACTATTAAATCCTGCTTTTACCCCGATGCGTACTTGT
>CAYLSF010000941.1:0-3485 GCA_964385675.1 uncultured Saprospiraceae bacterium | reverse complement strand
TACTTAAAATAAAATTTACATGTGTTAATTATTTCAACTAAAAATATGATAAATCATATTTTTAGTAAATTCCAAATCACAAGCTCCAAATTCCAAGCCCCTCTACGGATAAGTAGATTCCAGCTAGACATGATAAGCTATTTTAATTTCTTCCTTTTAATAATTCGTGAAAGCGATACAGGTGTGATGCCTAAATAATTGGCAATATGTTTATTAAAGGCTGTTTGAAAGAATTGAGGATTCTGCTGAAGAAGTTCTTCATACCGTTCTTCGGGTGTGCGATCAATTAGAGCTTCTACTCTCGAAATTAGTGTTTGTATATTTTCTTGTAAAGCCGCTACATAAATTTGATTGATGTTCCAATTTTGTTGGGCTAATTGACGAAACGCTTTGAAATCAATAACCAATAAATGTGTTTCTAAAATGGCTTCAAAAGTATATTTGGAGGGTTGACTATGAAAAAGAGAAGCAGGTGCACCTGTAAAAGTATGTTTGGGTCGAAGAAATATATTTTTCTCTTCGCCTTTTGAATTAATAAAATAACCTCTGACCATCCCTTTTAACGTAAAAAACGAAAAATGAGCAATTTGCCCCGTTGCAATAATTGTAGAGCGATTTGGAAAGATTTTCAATTCAGAAATTTCAAATAGTGCCTCCATATCCAATTTGGTTAAAAAAGGATACGTCGATTTTAAAATCTGAATTTGTTGGTCAGTTGTCATTTAGAAGGATTAAAATTATTATTGCTTATTACCTTATTGTTATAATTGTCAAATGGTTATAATTGTTGAGAAAATCTATATTAATTCGTCTTATTCTCTTAATCTCCTTTGCCTAATACTTCAAACTGTTTCGTGATACTAAATCCAGCATCATCCACTAAAGTTAGGGTATGTTTGCCTATCTCCGGCAAGAGTTCAAAATCATGAAAAGTTTCTGTAGACCCCAGATATTCATTATCCAAATGCCAAAAAATAGTTGCATCAGGCTGCCGATGAGCCACTTGAAAAACCGTTCGACTCAGTGTTCCATCTAAATTTCTAGGCACATAAATTTGTTGGATATTTGCTTTTGGGTAAATTAATTGCATCGGCTTTTCTTGCTCCTCTATACTCGCTAAACAATCTGCTCGATATGGAGGTAGAACTTGGTACGTTGGGTTATTCGTTTTATAATAAAATTCTTCTACAGGCGGCAAGACAAACCAAGACTGATGCCGCATTTCAGATGGCGATTCGCAATCCCCGTGCACTCGTTCCTTTCCATTTTTATCCAAATGAACGGTTTGATGATACGGACAACTTTTCATACGAAGCCCCGTAATCGGAGCCCAAACCGTATCGGGTTGTCCACAAATATCTAAATGTAAATGACCACTTTTTTTACAAATCGGAATTTGGGCCATTTCATCATAAGGTGGGTCAAACCACCGTACACTTGGTAATAAATCAAATACATCAAACAAAACAGGAGCTGCTGCTCGCAATCCGACCAACCCAGCACGACCTTCTCCATCCGCATTACCCACCCATACACCAACTGCATACTTAGGCGTCACCCCCACTGCCCAAGCATCTCGAAAACCAAAACTCGTTCCCGTTTTCCAAGCCACTCTACGCTTAGATTGATACAATTCCCAAGCCCCATCTTCTGTCGGTCGCTCCACTTCTAGCATCGCTTCAAAGGTCGTATAAATCGAAGCCGCACTTAATAAGGGTGGTTCTTCTACTAATTTGGGACTATCCTTTTTGTTAGACTTATCCAATAAATAATTGGGTTTAAAAAAATCACCTTGCACATACCAACCATCATTTGGATAAAAATGATTTAACGTTCGACTCATACTCGCATAAATACTCGTCACATCCCAAAGTGTCGCTTCTGCTCCACCTAGAATAATAGGCAATCCATAATGTTTAGCCGGTTTCTTGATAGTAGATAAACCCAGTTTTTTAATATTAAAATGGAATTTTTCCAATCCATACGATTGTAGCATACGAATAAACGGAATATTCAAAGAACGAGCTAACGCCGTTTTGGAAGAAACCACTCCATCATATTTTAAATTAAAATTCTTAGGTCGATAGTTCAACATTTGAGTTGGTATGTCAGGCACTAAAGCACTAGGTAGCATCTGTCCCTCATTGTGCATTAACGCATATAACAAAGGCTTTATTACGCTTCCTGTACTTCTAGGGGCTTGAATAATATCTACCTCCTCCCCATGTTCGCCCTTCTCACCACTATATTGATTTAATACATTTCCAATATACGTCACTACATTACCTGTTTCTACATCCAGCACTAGAACAGCCATATTATGTATTCCATTATTAGATAACTGCACATGATGGCGTTGCATAATTTGATTAACCTGTGCTTGTAGGTTTTTATCAATGGTAGAACGAATCCGAGTATTCTGATTTTTATACTCCAAATTAGCTCTATCTAAAAGGTGTGGAGCTAATCGAGGTAAAGGCAATGGTTTTTCAGGTAAGGGTTCTGTTTTTGCCAATTCACAAGTCAAAGAATCAATAACTTCTTGTTTTAACAATCTATCTAATAACCGATTCCTTTTATTAAATAGCGCCTCTCGATTACGTCCAGGATGAATTAAAGCAGGAGCATTGGGTAAAACGGCCAAAGTCGCTGCTTCTCCCCAGGAAAGTAAATTGGGCGACTTGCCAAAATATCGCCAAGAGGCTGCATCTAGCCCTACCACATTTCCACCGAAGGGTGCATGAGAAGCATAGAGTTCTAATATTTCCTTTTTAGAATATCCCAACTCCATTCGAGTTGCCATAATAGATTCAATCAACTTTTGCCAAAGGCTACGGGGTTTTCCTTTTCTAGCCATCCGAATGACTTGCATAGACAAAGTACTTCCACCACTCACAACTGAGCCATTTCTAATATTTTGAACAATCGCTCGTCCAATACTAATTGGATCAATTCCTATATGGTAATAAAATCGTCTATCTTCAAATTCTAAAATAGCTTGTTCAAATTTTGGAGGTACGGCTTCTATTTGCGGAAAACGCCATTGACCATCTTTGGCAATTTTAGCTCCCAATAAATTCTTGTCTTTATCTTCTAAAACTAAACTCGTTGGGTCATTAAATAAAGGATTCGGCAAGCAAAACCAATACGCTATCAACAAAATAGCAAGACCAACAATCGTTTTGTAGCGATGTTGGATAAAAAGAAATTGATAAATATGTCGAAAGCGTTTTTTCAAATTTTATTAGGTTTAATTCCGATAGTTATCGGAAAAGATATAATATTTAAGGGAAAATTGAAAGTTTCTTTATCTTACATTACAAAAGGCATTGAGTCGAAACCCAATGCCTTTTTAGTTTTTAAGCGGTTTTATATATCTAAAATACTATGATGCTTCATAACGATCCCCTAAAATCCAAGCACCACCAGCCAAAGCAACATCTTTTAGAAAGCTAGGCAAAGCAGATTCGTCTCCTCCCAGCATA
>CAYLSF010000940.1:0-3495 GCA_964385675.1 uncultured Saprospiraceae bacterium | reverse complement strand
ATGAATGAGACTCCACACAGCTTTGCCTATCATCAAGTAGATGCAGGATTGAGTGACTCATTTCGTAGATCTGGCACTGGTTTTGGATTTTCGCTTAACAAAGGATTTTTGAAGCATCTGAGAATTGACTACCAATTCTACAATGATAAAGTGCAGTCGCAAAAACTGGTCACAGATCGCACTATCGAGTTATCTGACCATTATCCCCTGACAGGAAATTATCTCTTAAAAGAAGATTAGAGTAAAACGTATTAGTCACCTAATTTTGCTTCTAATCGCCATTAACCTATGAGTAGCACCATGCGTTCTTTTTTACGCCACGTTTTTAGCATTGGCAAAATCGACGATAGTCGCCTTCAATGGATTGATTTGGCGAAAGGTTTAGCCATTGCGATGATTGTGTATCGCCATACCATTACAGGAATATGGGACGCTGGAATCCCGATGGATTTTTTGTATTACGATATATCAGTTCAGGTGGGATTAACCTTCAGGATGCCTCTGTATTTCATGCTCTCTGGCATATTCTTTCGAAGAAGTGTTCAAAAAAGAGGGCCTTTGGGATACACCATGCATAAAGTCAATACGATCATGTACCCCTATTTTGTATGGTCCATTATCCTGATGACACTGCAAATGATTTTTTCAAACTACGTTAACGGCCAATTCACAACATTAAGTGATTGGGCTACCATGTTCTATGACCCTTGGGGACATTGGTGGTTTTTGTATGTGCTTTTTGTCGTTTCTGTGTTATACATGTCGCTGGATCATGTACTGAAAGGGAACAAACAGCTAATTCTTCTGATTTGCGTTGTGCTCTTTTTCCTTTCCTACTGGATAGGAGATATCTACCTTTTAGATGACATTCTCGAGTTAATTGTATTTTTTGCATTGGGAGATGTTGTCGCGAGTTTTGCTATAAAGCTGGAGGAGAGTACCTTGTTGACAAACAAGATAGCTCTTGCGGGAATTTTTGCATTAGCAATTACAGGTGAATATCTGCTCTTTCAATACTTTAGAGATTCTCCTTTACCTATCTTGGTTTTTGCATGTGTGGGAATCTCAGCCGCGGCAATGCTCTGTGCCCTTTTTGCAAAATCCAAAACGAAAGCAAAAAGGATATTAAGATTGCTTGGGCAGCACTCACTGTACATCTACCTACTACATGCATTTGCCGCTCCAGCTATGCGGGTGTTATTGAACAGAGTGTTTGGGATAGAGGAGCTTTATATCTTAGTTCCTCTTTGTTTTATCTCAGGTGTGTTAGTGCCAATTCTGGTGTATAGAGCAATTACCTACTTTGGAGGCTCATTTCTCTTTGCATTAAACTATCCAAGGTCATGATACACTTTTCCAATGGGAAAGATCTTTTGAAATTAGTTGCTCTAGTTTTTCTATATCCTCCAGGTAAATATCATTGATGATTCTTTGATTAAGTTCCGGTGTGAGTTTTGGTTTGGAGAGATTCTTTGATCTTACCTTGTCCAGGACTTTTAGTGCGGCAGGTGTTTTCCTTAAGGACTCATATTGCTTGGGAAAAAGTTTTTTGGTTACCCGGAATAGTGGATTATTGTACCCTATGATTTTGTTGATGGACTGATTTTTTATGATGCCTGATCGATTGTATGTTACATCTGTTTTCGGTACAAACGTCTCATCTACCTCCAAAAAGCCGAATATCTCCCTAAACAAAGATTCAGGACTTTTGCTCAAATCTTCGTACAAAAGTACCTTGATGTTTTCATGTGGAAAATGATCAAAAAAGCGTGATAAGTGCTTAAAATAGAATCCCTCGGGGATTAGATCGGGTCGATTCCACCATAGCGAAGTTCTGTCAAAAATGTCTTCAAAGTCATTTGTAGGTAGTAATCCTTCTCTCGCAAGGTGCAGATATCTTGAAAATACACGTTGAGCAGGTTGTCTTAGAATAGCAATCAGCTTCACACTTGGAATTGCTTTTTTGATTAGGTCATATCCGTTCTCGCTGTAGAGGTAAATGGTTGAAGTTTCGCCGACAAGCTGATTTTCATGTGCATCAACAAATAGCTGTAGGTACGTTTCTTCGTCGCCAATAAACTTTTGATAGTACGCTATTGATTCTGGACGCATTCCGGGATGAATGGCGTACTGCTCACTTGCAAAATAGCCCGGATCTTTTCTTTGTGACATGAAAATAGAAGGGTGAGCGTCGAGGTACTTATCAAGTGAGGTGGTGCCTGATTTTCCAGCACCAATAACCAGGAAATCCGGCATCCGATGTAGCGTAGTCATGGAGTAGCAGTGATTTTATTGAATGTCGAATTTCAACGAAACGACTTAAATCTCAAAAATAAACAGGGGAAAAAGTTAGATCGGTCGAGAATTACAGGAAAAGATTTTACTTTTCTGATGTACTTGCAGAGCTTTGCTGTGATTCACGCGAAATAACGTACCGCCATGCCTAACCAGAGGAAGATTGCTATCTTAGAATGGGTAGTAATAGCTAGTTTTTGTTTATTACCACTTTTTTTAAGTTTCCCGTATCGTATAAATATTTTTCTGTCCTGGGAAGGAGCCTACAGAATGTCTATTGGCCAGATTCCCTTTCGTGATTTTGGGATGCCGCTCGGTTTTGTTTACTGGCTCGTCCCTGCGGCATTTTTTAAGATTTTCGGTCCATATCTATTGACACTAGTAAAGGCTCAAGTATTCATAAACTTTGTTACGCTGGTTCTTTTGCGAAAAATCTTCAAGACTCTGGAAGTTGCTGCAGGTATTAGGCTGATCCTCACAATATTGTTCTGTATTTCGTATATAATGGTCAATTTTTGGCCATGGTATAATAATACGGTATTTGCCTATCAGCTAGGAGCTCTGTTGTCCTTGATAGTAGCGGTGCATCGTACGCAGTCAAGGTGGCAACTTTTCTATCTTGGTTTATGTGCATTTTTGGGCGTTTTTTCGTTTTTCACCAAACAGGACGGAGGTGCGCTTGCCATTGTGTTGAATGCATTTTTGTTAGCCTGGAGTTCGTGGAGTTTACGGAAATGGTGGTACCTGCCGTTCTTTCTGGCAGCCACGTTTGTGGGTTTTTTGATCTTCATCGTACCTTTTTCTCAGTATGAGTTTAGCTACTGGTTTAACTATGGGCAAGAACCACACTTTAGTAGACTAGATATCAACGACCTCGTATTTTTTATTCTGCAAGGCTCCTTTTGGTTAAAGTTTTATCTCGTTATTGTGGCAGTAATCGTAATGACGGATATCCGCTCCATTGGGTTCAAGCAGTACATTGGCCAACATGGAAAAGTGCTTTTCATGCTTCTAACACTTGGAATTATTGTACAAGCATCTATTATTCAGGTCACATCTTATGTTCCGATTAATAATAATATCTATTTCCATACTTTTTGCCTTGCTTTTATTCTCTCAAATATAAAATGGCCATTCAGTACCGCCCGACTTGACTTTGCACTGATCGGAGGGCTTTTGGTGATGATTTAATAATCTAAT
>CAYLSF010000939.1:0-3499 GCA_964385675.1 uncultured Saprospiraceae bacterium | reverse complement strand
AATTTAGCTTAATATTTTAATGCTAACACTAACTCACCTAGTGACTTTTGGCAAGATTTGTCAAAGCCCCAGTTTATTTAATCTTTTGAGCGTTTATCCTTGTATCCCATAGATAAGGCATAGTCCTTTAATCGTTCTTTGAGCATATTTCTAGCTCTATGTAATCTTGAACGCACTGTTCCTATAGGAATACCGATAATCTTAGAAATTTCTTCATAAGTAAACCCTTCTACATCGCAGAGAAGGATGACTGTTTTAAAATCAACTGGAAGTGAATTGATGGCAATGGTAACTTCATCACCCATCATGCCTTGAAAAATCTCTTCTCTCAAGTCTAGAAAACCAGCAAATTTTGAGTCCTCACCATCGTGATAACTTACTATATCCTCCAACTCTACCTGAGTTGGTCGTTTAGCTTTTCTTCGATACTGGTTAATAAACGCATTTTTCAAGATTTTAAACAACCATGCCTTTGCATTAGTTCCCTCAATATATTTATCTACAAAGCGATAGGCTTTTAGATAAGTTTCTTGCACTAAATCATTAGCATCTTCCTCATTATACGTTAAATGATAGGCAAAATTGTAGAGGGCGTCTATTTGAGGGAAAAACTCTGCCTCAAATACCCGATCTCTATGAGCTTTTACTTCTGGACTCAATTCTTCTTGCTCAGGCGTTGATGATTCTAACAAATCATCATTTTCAGTAAGGTTGTTATTTTCTTCTTTCACAGGCGTTTTTCTGCTTATTTAAAATCGGTGATTTGGTTAAAATGGACTATAATTTTTGTTTAAAGCTGACAAAAATACAAAATTACCATAAAGGAATCAAATTAAAGGGTTTATCGTATGCTTATAATATGATGAATTGAGGAATATAGGCTTACTATTGATAGTAAAAATTGTATTTTTGGAAAGAATTTTACTTCATTTAATCACTTATTGATGTTGAAATGAAAGAATTACAAACAACGTTTGAAATAACAGAACAAGATTTTATTCAGTTTTATCTAAATAAGAATTGGTCTGGCGATCATAAAAAAAATTATCGTTTGATGATGCAAATCTTATTTATCATCTTTTATTTAGGAGCATTTTCTTTTGTGTGGGAAAGCCCCTTGTTGAGCGTAAAAAATGTTTTCTTACTAATCATAGGTGTTGGTGCGTTTATCTACTTTCCTACTTTGGTTAAAAATAATCATATTAATGCCGCTCGAAATCAATATAGACAACTGTATCCTGAGAGTTTGATTCATACTCTGACCGTGACCCCTAATTTAATTAAAATGGAAAATAAAAATGGCTCTTCCGAATCAGAAATGAAGCATGTGTTGAAATTGGAAGAGTTGGAAGAATTATTTGTAATTTACCTTGATAAACAAACCGCTATTTTGCTATCACAAGAAACTTTTTTGACTCGTCAAGAATATGATGAATTTGTAGATAAAACAGGGGAATGGCTGTTGGCTGCTAAGGGCTGAGTTTAGGTTAATTCTTTATTTGGATTATGAAAGGACAAAGTATAATAATAGATAGATGCCCAGAACTATAAAAAAATCATTGTTCAGACGATATAATAGTGGAGAAGAAAAACAGGTTTGGACTGAGATAGAAGCTATGGGAAAAGGTGCTTTAAGTCCTGAAAATAAACGAGAAGTTTTGCCTGTTTTAACGGACTTAATGATACGAGTAAAATATAATATTGATATTTTACATGAAAATATTCGACGAGAAGGGTATTATTTTAATAATAAATTTCCTGTCAAGTCTCCATCCAAAAACTTTGAAAATCAACTAGTTAAACTTCAATTCTTTTATCAGCAATTTAACCTTCATCTTCCATTATCCATTATGAAATTTTTTGAAATCGTTGGAGAAGTAAATTTTACAGGGCACAATTTAGGGGAAATTGACGAGCACCCTTATGCGGATCCTTTAGTAATTTATGGACTAGATGAATTAGTAGAATATATTTTTCAAGATAAAGGTTTTTATAAAGCAGCAATTGAAGAATCTTTACGGGATAACTATAAAATCGGTTTATTGGTGTCAATTGATGCACATCATAAAATAGGAGAACAAGGCGGAGAACCTTATCAAATTGAATTACTCCCATATCAAGCCCTAGATAGTATATTACTTTATGAAGAGAAAGACATCACCTTTATCCGTTATCTAAGGAAGACTTTTAAGCAATGCGGATTTTCTAAGTTAAACGTAAATGCAATGAAAGATCAATCTTTAGTGAAGAGATTAAAGAAAGGTTTAAAACCAATATAATGGATTACAGTATCTAAAAATCAAAAAAGAGGAGGAGTAGCACGAGGGGTAGGTCTAACCCTAAAAAAACTTTTAATCTGCTCTGTACCGATACCCGCCATCAATTCAATTATGCGTGTTTTTTCATCAGTAAAATTTAACTGCCGATAGCGTCCACTAATTGTCCATAGAAAGGGTACACTCCAACCAGAATATCCCATAGTAATACTCCAATCATTTAATAAGGTATGTTGAAATCCATCTTCAATGGCGTTAAAACTATCCTTAAAACCATAATGTCCACCTAGTAATAATTTTTTATTTTCTGAAAGGTAAATTTCATGTCCTGTCCTTATAATTTGATTATTCCAGTTAGAAGGACCATCCCAAAATGTATTATCATAAAACTCATAAGAAAATAAACTATGCCATCGATGTGACCATTGAATACCTATACCTATGCCCCCTTCATGATTTGAGGTAAAATCATCATCAACAGGAGTCATTCTAGTCTGATCAGATATTAAATTTTCTGAGGTATCGCTAATAGTGATACGAGCATAAGTTCCTTTACTAATCAAATTGGAATAATGCCCACCTATAGAGATATGCTCTCCTAGTCGAAGTAGAAAACCAATCTTGGCAATTGGTGATTTTAATTTATGGTGTGTTTGGATGATATTGTTAAATATGGTATCAACAAGTGGATGTGAACTAGTTACATTAGCTTCTTTATTTAAGATACCGGATTGCATACCAAACCCACCTCCAACATGAAACCAATAGTTTATTGGATAAGAATAAGTAACCATATATTCACTCAAATAGCCCTTAGATTCGATATTGTTATAAGTTTTTAAGAAACTATTGATTGGATTAAATTGAAGGGTTGAGATATTTTGTTTAATACTTTTTTCGCTGACTCCAAACCCCCAAATTCCCTTGTCATAATCATCTTTTACAATGAAAGAAAGATTGACAGGAACGGAAGCTTTTCCGTCAATTTCTGTACGGACACCCAAGTTAAAATTAAAAGCATAGTCTGATATACTAAGTAAAGCAGGATTACCAAATACTAATGATGTAGTGGGTCTTGTTGCAATAGTTGAAATATTACCCATACCTAATTCTGTAGCACCCAACGTTTGACCATGAGTAGGGTAGGAGGGGGGGATAACTAAGTCTTGAGCTTGAAGACTAACAGTTGATAATAGAAGAATAAGTAAATATAATATTCTCAT
>CAYLSF010000938.1:0-3511 GCA_964385675.1 uncultured Saprospiraceae bacterium | reverse complement strand
CCTAGTAAAAGTTAGAGATAAATTATAACAACTAATATAAAGAAATCAGTATGCTATTACCATACCATACAAAAGGAAAAGTCGAAGCTGGTTGTGATGAAGCCGGTCGAGGTTGTTTAGCGGGACCTGTTTTCGCAGCGGCTGTTATTTTACCTGTTGATTTTACAAATGATTTATTGAATGACTCTAAAAAACTGAAAGAGAAGGATAGGGATGCGTTACGCATTATTATTGAAAAAGAAGCATTAGCGTGGGCAGTAGGGAGTTTAGCGCCAAAAGAAATTGATACCTATAATATTTTAAATGCCTCATTTTTGGCGATGCACCGAGCAATTGAGCAATTATCTGTTGTCCCAGAATCTCTATTGATAGATGGCAATCGCTTTAAAAAATATAAAGATATTCCACATCATACGATTATTAAAGGAGATGGAAAATATTTATCCATTGCAGCAGCTTCCATTTTAGCTAAAACACATCGGGATGAATATATGAAAAACATAGATAAAGCGTTTCCTATGTATGGGTGGAAACAAAACAAAGGTTATCCAACCGTAGCACATCGCAATGCGATACAACAACATGGTAGCTGTAAACATCATAGACAAAGTTTTCGACTATTACCTGAACCAAAACAGGGCAGTTTGTTTAAATAAAAGTGTTGAAGTGTTGTTGTATTAAAGTGTTGACGTTTACTAGAGACTTAAACTTATTTTATGAAATCAGTCGTCTTATTTATTATCACCATTACTATATTATTAAATTTATCCTTTCATATAGATAAATCACCTTGTCAGACGATTATATTCAAAAAGCAGAAATTTGATGTTTGTGAGTTTAATCCTAAAAAATCTAAGATTGATTTTTATACCAAAGATGAGAAGAGAAACAAACTTAAGAATTTTAAACGATTACAAGCCTATTTAAAGCGTCAAAAGAAAAAAATGACCTTTGCAATCAATGGAGGAATTTATGATGTTGGAAATATTCCAATGGGCTTATACATTGAAAATGGAAAACAGCAAAGTGAGATAGATAAACGAAAGGGGAGAGGTTTATTTTATATGAAACCGAATGGCGTTTTTGTATTGTATAAAGATGGAACGAGTGCGATAATGGAATTGGCAGGTTATATAGAAAAAGGGAAAAAGGGTAATATTAAATATGCACTACAATCAGGGCCAATGTTATGTGTAGAGGGGAAAATACATCCTAAATTTGGGGCAAAATCGAAGTCAAAATACCTTAGAAGTGGGGTAGGGCTTAATAAATCAGGGAATTTAGTTTTTGCCATTACTCAAAAAAGTACCAATCTTCACACCTTTGCTAAACTTTATCAAGAGAAACTAAATTGTAAAAATGCTTTATATTTAGATGGTGCAATTTGCAAAATGTATGCCCCTTCACTAAAACGCACCAAATTAAATGGCAATTTAGCTGCTATGGTTGCTGTAACCAAGTAGCACAAGCATTCCTGCTTGTCTTCGAGTATCGAGTAAATAAATTGGACAAATAGCAATGTTGTTTTTTATACCATAAACCATAATTCCTATCTGTATTTATTTTATATTTATGATGATAAGATAAGTAGGACATCTGGTAAAAGGGATGTACTATTATTATTTTTATGATAACAAGCGGGAATGCTTGTACTACTTGTAACAAAAATGTCCAAACTATACGATAATCACGGCAGACCGATTAATTATGTAAGATTAGCGGTGACAGATAGATGCAACCTTCGGTGTTTTTATTGTATGCCAGAAGAAGGGATAAAGTATGTACCTCGGGATGAGTTGATGACCTATGAGGAAATGCAGCGAATTATAGGGGTATTGGCAAAGATGGGAATTTCTAAAGTCAGAATAACAGGAGGGGAGCCTTTTGTGCGTAGAGATATGTTGAAATTTATGCAAAGCATTGCAGCTATAGATGGAATTGACACGCTGAATTTAACCACTAATGGAACATTAACTGCTCCTCTAGTCCCTGCTTTAAAGGAAATGGGCGTAAAAACGGTCAATTTAAGTTTAGATACATTAGATAAAGAACGCTTTTTCAAAATTACAAGACGAGATCAATTTGACACGGTAATGGAAACCTATCAGGCGTTATTAGCTCATAACATGAAGGTAAAAATTAACGCTGTTGTGATGGAAGGACAGAATATTGAGGATATTATTCCAATGGTAGAATTGACAAAAGACGCCAATGTAAATGTCCGCTTTATTGAAGAAATGCCATTTAATGGAGAAGGAGCACATTATGCAAAATTACTTTGGAATCATCGCAAGATATTAAATCACCTCAAAGCACATTATCCCGATTTATATAAAATTCCAGATCCGCCATCCTCTACCTCTCATAATTATCAAGTACCCAATTATAAAGGGACTGTTGGAATCATTGCTGCATATAGCAGAACTTTTTGTGGTACTTGTAATCGAATTCGGATTACACCACAAGGCATGTTGAAAACCTGTTTATATGATGATGGTGTATTTAATATTAAGAAATTAATTAGAGCAGGTGCTACAGATAAGCAAGTAGAAGAAGCCTTTTTACAAGCCCTAGGGAATCGAGCAAAAGATGGATTTGAGGCAGAAAAAAGACGACAATTCGGTTTGCCTGTACAAGAAAGTATGTCAACGATAGGGGGGTAAATTCACTGCTTCATTGTCTCATGGCTTCATTGTTTGTCAATGAAACCATGAAACAATGAAACCATGAAAATTACCACCACATTCCAACTATCACAGCTGTGATAATCAACAAGATAACAGATAATATTCTATAATTCTGATACCACGGTAATTCAGCTAACTCTGCTGTTTCTTCTGTCCAAATACTACTTTTCCAAGTGTAATTAGCCAATACAGCCTCGCTAGATGGTGCAGTAATTAGACTCACGCCTACATGCACTAAGAAGCAAATGATAAATAATAATACCGCTCTATCTAAGAAGTGAATGTTATTAATCGTTTCTGATAATTCAAGCATACCCGATAATAGTAAGAAAATTGCAAAGAAGAAACCTACCATTAAAGAAGCAAACGCTCCATCTGCTGTTGCCTTTTTCCAGAATAATCCTAGTACAAACACAGCTACCACAGGTGGGCAGATAAAGGCTAAGACTAACTGTAAATATTGAAATAAAGAACCAAATCGCTCAATTTGAGGTGCCCAAAGTGAGGCTAACACAACTAGGACTAAAGTTGCAATTTGTCCAACTCTTACCAATTGCTTACTTGTTAAATTTGGATTTGCCTTTTGTATAAAATCCATTGTTATTAAAGTAGAAGCTGAATTGAATGTAGCAGAAGCACTCGACATCATCGCTGCTAACAGTCCAGCTAACACCAATCCTAAAATACCAGAGGGTAATAATTGGAATAATAAAACAGGATAGGTCATATTTGGACAATCTGCTAAGTTATCGCAATCTCCATAATTTAAATTGGTTAAGTCTAAATCACTAAACATAACAATAGCAAATACACCAGGTAATACC
>CAYLSF010000937.1:0-3513 GCA_964385675.1 uncultured Saprospiraceae bacterium | reverse complement strand
AATAAAATAACGACTTGAATTATATTAGAATAATCCATTTATTGAATTTATATTCGACAATCGACTTTCGATGTTCGACATTCGAATTAAAATAAATTTAATTTTTAAAAAAGTAATCGAATGTCATTAGTCGAAAGTCGATTGTCGCATATATCATTTTTTAATACCATAGCAATTAAGACTCATTTGATAAAATCAAAACATTCAATTTTCAAGTTTCGCTTTAAATAGCAATCATTTGTTATTTAAAGTAGATAGCTATTTAACCATTTAATAATGTTTCCAAAAAATGTTTTTACTATCAAATTTTACTTAATTCATAACAAATAACCAATTGAAAAATCATCAAAAATAATCATGCAGGCTAAATAGAAATATGTGACAGCAGATCACATATTGTGCTATGTTCTTGGCATTTTTTATTGTTACAAGAACGAGATGGGAAACGTATAGATAGATTAAAAGTAAAAAAAGAGGATTTAGTCTTTTTTATGTGCTTTTAGCTAGGTAGAAGAGTATTGTGTGACGTTCGCTCGTGCAATAGGTTAGATTCGTTTGCCAATTAAAATGCTATTTTTTAACCTCTCGATAACTCGTATCTTATCGGGATTAATCAACTTCATGAGTGGTCAAGTCGATAACTTAACAACCTCGTTAGATGGTACAAAAAGAGTGGCTAAACTCCAGCCTATATCTCATTTTTTTCTGGAGGATAACAACTTTACACAGCAGTCTAGTGAAGCCTTTGGGGCAGTAGATGCTGATCATTTTCAAACTACAGCAACCGTCACTTTTTCAGGATTAAAAAAGGTCTATGCTTTATGTTCGGGAATGGTATTTTTACAGCCACAAACGGGGAGTACCAATAAAATTAATTTAATCTTAAAACCCTACCGCCAACCTATCAATGGTATAAATATTAAATATGTCATTTACAGGGGATTACAGAAAAGTGATATTATCACAACAGATGGAAAAGTAGCGGGAAGTGCTTCAAGCGGAATAGCCTTTACTCAACTGATTTGGCAGCAGTTTGAGCAGTTTTATGATGTTGGAAATGGAGGAACACCACCCGATTTATTAGCAAAGTTTATTGGGTTTCCACATACCGCTAATTTACTTGGATTGCAAACCAGTAATAGTTTATTAGAAACCTATTTTTTCAAAATTACGCCAATTACAGACCCTACTAGTGGGGCAGAAGATCCTTTGACGGCTTATGAATTGCCCGTAGTACCTAGAGGGATAGAATTAGGACAAGCAGATGGAAGTTTAGGCATAGATATTATTTTAAATCAAGGGGAATATCAAGTTGCAACGCCACCGTTTCCATTTGACTTAGCGTTTGCAAGGGAACAAGTAGGCGTAATCAATATTTCCAATGAACCCGATGCCTTTAAGCAAAAGCAAATCAAAGAAGTCGCCACACAGTTTTTGGATATTGCGGCATTTTATGGCATACATGCAAATGGTGCAGGAAAGCTATATATAGGGACTCAAACAACGCCCTTAAAAGCCAAAGCAGACATTTATGCTCAATTACAAAACTTCCATACCAAAAACCATTTTTACCTCTATATACAAGGTAATCGGCAGCGGTCGTATAACTTTTACGGCAATTACGAGCATTCGGAAAATAATACGAATGACCTCAATATCGGCATAACTGCGGATACGCTATCAGAAACCAATTTTGGTACAGATGGTTGGCCAATACAGGTCATTCATCAAAGTCAAGACCCTAATAATGAGGACAATACCATTGTTTTTCAATTGACGACAGATAACCATAAAGGAGCGGCATTATATACCGCAATAGGCGTATTAGCCTCTGAGCATGAGGAAAATTTTGTGCGACAAGCCCACTTGCTACAAGATAATACGGACGATACGCTAGACGTAAATTATACACAGCCAATTACCTTACGAACCCCTGCGATAAGTGGAGATACCATTGCCACTTTTGCCCAATTGATTTATGAAGGTAAGGTACTGACGGCTACTGAATATATCGCACCACCGCCTGCAGGGCAGACTGCCCCTATTCCACAAGAATATGGTCTAAAAGATATAGATGATATTTTTGGTTTGGTGGAAGTCAATAGTGTTACCGCTACCGAAAATGCGGAACAGTTACCCATTATTATCTCTGAGCAATTGCAAGTCATTAACTTTCCAAATAAAGAAGGCGGCAATGATATAGGAGTGATTAAATATCAAAAGAGACAAGATAAGGTAGAAAAGGACGATGGTACATTCTTAAACCGAGTTACTTTTGAAACACTTCTACATAATATAAAGCGAAGTACTGCCCCTTATGTTCAGAATTCTGCTTCAAGTTCAGATAGTGTAAGTGCAGGTACGAAAAGTTATACCAGCCTTGAAAATCGGTTTTATCAACCTAAATTACCTTATTATTTCCAAATACAGCCTTTTTCGCATGGATATTTAACGGTAAATGGATTAGTATTAAAATCTAAGGATAATACCCTAGTGTCTAAAAAAATGCTAGGGCTTACACAAGAAGAAAATGATCGCCTAAAAAGCAGCATACAAACTAATAATTTACTCAATGCTAAGGTATATTTCAAAAAAGCTAATTTTAATGTAAGCAATACTTATATATCTCCAGAAGAAGTAAGTTATCATGTTTACGAACTATTAATAGTGGGGGAAAATACGCAAGGAACGTTGGAAGTACACTTACCAGCAATGGCAACAGGGGCAACAGTCTATGAACCTATAATGGTTTATAGCATAGAAGGTAATGCTATTTATTCCCAAAATTATAGTGAATATCAAAGAAATATCATTAGTGGATTAACCTATATAAAATTAACAGTATAATGAAAGAAGCAGTTATTTTAGAAGATGGGTATATTGTTTATCTCAATGAGATAAGTGAAACTGAAACTTTTATACCAGGTGAAACAAAAATATTATTTAGTAATACAACTGGTAGAGTGAAGAAATTTGAGGGAAATCAGAATTGGCAGAATCACGATTATTTTAGTGCACTTTATAATGCTTCTACGGGTAATTTTCGAGGCTATTTTCCAGAAGTAGAATTTTGGCAAAGAGAGCGATTAGCAAAAGGAGATAATATAGTGACTGGAGTAAATAATAATGATATTAGGTTTTTTAAAGTTATTGATTGGAGTCCAAACATTATTAAACACCTTCAAGACATTGAGCAAAACACTAAAGTTTTATTGATTATTAAGTATTTAGTCTGGGAATACAATAATAATAATGAGCCAATAAATGTAAGGTTGAGCACCAACATAAAAAAGTTCAATTTTAAAAAAACAGCAGAACAATATCCATCACCTAGTGACTTTGTTGTTAAAACAAATCAAATTCTTTATAAAGATGAACCTTTATCATTTTATGATGTAAATTCAAGCTTTGATGGTTTTAGTGAAATTGAAGTATTATCTAATATCGAGTCTAGTTTTTTTAATTATTCTACGTCAATCGAAGAAAAAGGATTTAAAAACCCAGATGATACAT
>CAYLSF010000936.1:0-3513 GCA_964385675.1 uncultured Saprospiraceae bacterium | reverse complement strand
CATCATGGTTTTATTCATATCCGTTAATTTTATTTCTAAATATACAAGTCCTTTTTCAAATCCTCAACACTTTACAGAATTACAGATCAATTTAGTCAATTGATACCATTGGAGAATTTTTATAAATTGATGTTTTGTAATGATTTTCTATTCTATGAAGTAGTTACATTTTATTGATATTTAAAGAACTTCTAAAGTATAAAATTTAAAATTGTACTAACCCGTCCATACTTTTTAAGGTGTAGTTTACTTATTTTGTTGAGGTAATTGTTATTCTAGGTAAAATAGAACTTTTTATGCATACATCAGCTAATCATATCAAATTACGAGAGGTTATCAATCAAGTTGTAAACGATCCACATTATAAAAAAGTAGCTACCATTCCATTGATTTCAGTACCTCAAATCGCATTGATTACGCTATCGTATGCCTGTGTGATAGGAGGAATTGCATTGAATTTATACTATTATGTGAGTTTATGGTTGGTGTATCCAATGATAATCTTTGGCGTTTATACAGCCTTTACACCTTTACACGATGCCACACACAATGCGTTATCCTCTAATGGTTTTTTGAATGATGTATTAGGGACGATTTCGGGTACATTAATACTGCCTGGCGTCAATACGGCAGGGTATCGCTATTTGCATTTAGCACATCATAGATATGTGGGTGATAAAGATTTAGATCCTGATGAATTACTCGTAGGTGTGCCGACACATTATTTTCCATTTGGCTATTTATTTCTCTTATTCACGGATTATTCTTGGGGGTACTGGTTCTATTTTAAAGCGTGGAATCGGACACCTACTCGTATGAAATGGAATATTACACTAGTTTTTGCCTTAAATGTTGCTTTTAATGTGTTTTGGTTGATGAGTCCATTTTGGTATGAATATTTAGTTTTATTTTTGATTCCAAATCGATTGGGGCAAGCATATACCGCTTACGCATTTGCACATATTCAGCATGGAGATGGGCAGATCTGGGAAAATCACCCGTTTCAATCTACCTTTAAAATCGAAGGAAATTTCTATTATTTACAAACCTTTTGGGGGCAAGATAATCATCACATGCACCATTTTTTACCACATATTCCATGGTTTAAATATAAGGATGTGATGGAATTGGCAAATGGGGTGTTTAAAAAACAAGGGATTCCTTTAAAGGGTGTATTCGATAAACCCCAAAAGAATTTTGCCGAACAAGTTGCTGAATATAATGCTAAAATAGCATCAACGATTGAGGTAAGAGTAACAGCGATTGAACAAATTACCGCAGAAATTAAACGATTTACATTTGAAGCAAAAACGGGTGGTATCTTACCTGAGTTTACCGCAGGTGCACATATTTGTATTACACTTCCGAGTGGTAAACAACGTAATTATTCTTTGGTCAATCCGCCTTTTGAGCGTAATCAATATCAAATCGCTGTTAAGCTAGAAGCTGAAGGGAAAGGCGGTTCAAAAGAAATGCACGAACAAATTAAGGCAGGCGATATTCTGACAATTTCACGTCCTAAAAATAATTTTGTACTGTATGAAAGTGTCCAAAAATATATCTTAATCGCTGGTGGAATCGGCATTACACCGTTAATTTCCATGGCACATCGCTTGACAGAATTAGAAAAGTATTTTGAGTTTCATGTTTGTGCGAAGTCAATGGACAATGTACCTTTTCAATATGAATTAAAAAATTGGTCGTTTGCTCCAAACGTAGAAATTCACTTAGATAAAAATAATCGTTCTTCAATTGATTTAGCGTCTATTCTAGCAGCACCGAATGAAAATACCTTAGTTTATATTTGCGGGCCTCTAGGTTTTAATAAATGGATTAAAAGTACAGCAATCGAAAAAGGTTGGCAACCCGAACAAATCAAACAAGAGATATTTTCCTTAAATTCTTCTGAAATAACCACTACAAAACCTTTTGAAGTTGTTCTCCAAAAAAGCGGACAATCTATGATGGTTGATAAAAACTCAACTATTATTGATGCCCTTTTGATGAATAATAAAAAAGTACCTTACACTTGCCTACAAGGCACTTGTGGGACTTGTATTACATCGGTGCTTGAGGGAGAAATTGAGCATAGAGATTCTGTATTGAGTGAAGAGGAAAAACTAGAAGGACAGAAAATGTGTATTTGTGTTTCTCGGGCGAAGGGGGATAGGGTTGTGTTGGATATTTAGGAAAGAGTTGGACTTTAATGAGGATTTTCTTGTAAAAAAACACGTATTTTGGTTACTCAAAGTTTTTGTAAGAAAACCCTCATACTTTAATAAGTTGTGGGTACAAGTTGATAGTAGTTTGAAGACCAAATGATGAACAATAAAATTGCATTAGTATTAGAAGGAGGTGGTTCTAGAGGAATGTTTACAGCAGGGGTTCTAGAATCATTTTTGGTAAATAAGGTGAAGTTTGATGCGGTCTATGGCGTTTCGGCAGGTGCATTATATGGTGCCTCTTTTGTGTCTAAGCAGAGTGGCCGAAATCTTAAATTCAATGAATTTATTGGCGATAAACGTTATGGAGGGTTTAGGCATTTAGTACGTTATGGAAATTATTTTTCGTGGGATTTTATTTTTGGTGACTTGGCACACGAAATTATACCTTACGATTATGCAGCCTTTCGTAATTCTATGGATTTTTATGTGGGCGTTAGTAATTGTAATACGGGGAAACCTGAATTTTTTCGTACCAATCATTTAGATAGGTCAGATTATATCGACATCTTAAAAGCGACAGGGGCATTGCCTTTCATATCCCCGATTGTTCCATACAAAGGAGAAGAATATTTGGATGGCGGATTGACGGCTTCTATTCCTTATGATGTGGCAATGCAGCAAGGGGCAGATAAAGTGGTGGTTGTGTTAACCCGTCCTGAAGGATATGTGAAATCAGCAATGAAGTTTTTACGGTTTTGTAAGTGGTATTATCGAAAATATCCAATGGTTTATAAAGGTTTAAAAAATAGAGCAGCACAATACAACAAATCCATACAACAGCTAAAAGTATTGGAAAAAGAAGGGCGAGCCTTTATCATTAAACCCAAAGCAGAATTGGCAGTAAGTCGGGTGGAACGAGATTCAAAGAAAACCGCAGCTATTTATCATGAAGGAATGAATGATGGTAATGTGATTATGCCTAAATTGGAAAAATGGATGTGAAATATCCCCTAAATTTTCCTAGTTCCCTTATTACTTACTGCAATAGTATGTCCTTTAATTGTAATACAACCTTCCATAACACTATCTGCTTTTTCAGCTTTAGACTGAATTATAAACACACGATGAAACTTCAGCAGTTACTGAGGAATCTCTTTTGAAGGATTTTTTAATGTATCCGTATTGACAGTATTAGCTAGACTCATGAAGTCAACATTTATTTTGAGTGCAAAAAAAGGATATGTTTTGGGGTTGTCAATGGATAGAACTATGATTGTCTAAAATGTTAGACAAAAAGAAGCTATATTAAAAATTGATTTACATGATTAATTTTTATATATACTTTTCA
>CAYLSF010000935.1:0-3514 GCA_964385675.1 uncultured Saprospiraceae bacterium | reverse complement strand
TTGAATGAGCTGGAAGCGTTCTGAGAACGTTTCTGAGAACGTTTCTGAGAACGTTGGACTCAACAGTTGTTCATTTTCTTTAGTCTTAGCTTTTAAAGTCACATCAATTAACAAAGATTTTAGTTGTCCTATCATTTTATTACACAAATAAAGGGACTGTTTACACCTCTTCCTTGTCTCTTTTTTGAATTTTCTGCGTCTTCGCATATAGGCTAAATGACGTTTTTTCTGTTGATTAAACTTTGTTCTAGGTACAGGTATTTTTAAGTTGTAACAGATATTTTTTATTTCACCTCTTAGCCACAAAATACAATCCCAGATTAATTCTACATCGGTCGGATATTTGATATGGCTCTCATAGCAGGTAGCATCACTCATCCCTATCTTTGTTTCATTATGATTTAGATGAGGCTTCCAGGCAGTTATAAGTACCTCTTGAAAAGAAGAGATGCCCTGCTCTTTTAGTGTGGTAGCTACATATTTACGGGTCTGCCAAATCAGATTTTTATCTCTTATTCGTTCACCTATACTTAGCCGAATACCACAGAAATATTGTAATTGCCAATCACTATTTAGACGTGCTAACAATTTTTCATCACTAATATTTAAATAGGGTTTTAGAAATTGAAGTGCTATTTTACCTTTATTGGTTAGCCAACCTTTTACTCCTTTCTGATTGGCAGAACGCTTTGGTAACAAGTTGGATAACTCTTCTAATGGTAGGCTTGAATAATACTTGCCTAGCTTTGTTGATAAGAATATCTCTGAGAGAATATTTTTTTCAGTGGTCTCGTCAAATATGGTTAACTGCAAAACTTTATTTGGTTATCTTTGGTTTGCAAAATTTTATTTTACCTCGAAATTTAACCTTTTTTGGTGATTTCGAGGCTTTTTTTACAAAAAAAATAATGTAAAGTATTTATTATCAATACTTTACATTAGTCAAGGCAAACCCTAAAGTAGTGATCAGAACTCAAAAAAATCCAAAGAATAGTTAGATTATGATTAGAGTTAATTCTGAATGAAGAATTTTAAAACGTGAATTTATACTTATTTATACCGAACTGCTTTCACGGGAGAAATTCGAGTCACCAAATAAGAAGGAATAATCATTGCTAAAAGTGTCACGATAAGTGTTCCGATATTTAATAAAATCACTGTCATCCAACTAATATCAATAGGTGCGGTAGAAACATAGTACGCCTCCTCTTGCAATCGAATAATACCAAATTTATCCTGTATAAAGCAAAAAGCGATACCAATTAAATTGCCCCAAAATAAACCAATACCAATAATATAAGCCGCATAGAACAAGAAAATTCTTCGAATTTGCCAATTGGTGTTACCTAACGCTTTCAAAATCCCAATCATATTGGTTCGTTCAAAAATCAATATCATCAGCGCAGTCGTCATATTGATCACTGCAACTATTATCATCAGTAGCAAAATAAACTGAACATTAATATCTTGTAAATCTAACCAACCAAAGAGATTAGGATACATTTCTCGAATGGTTTGAGCAAAAAGATCAGGTGGTAACTCTTCTTCATAAATATGTTTCCAATATAAATCTAAATCGCTAATATCATCGAGGAAAATTTCAAATCCACCAACTTCATCCTTTTCCCAACCGTTGAGTTTTTGAATTTGACGAATATCAATCAATGCGATTTTTTTATCATAATCTTCCAAACCTGTTTTGAAAATGCCTTTTACTTTAAAAGGTCTAGCGCGTTGTTGGTCGCCTTCTACAAAATAAACAATCAAACGATCTCCAATACCGAGTTTCAATCGCTTCGATGTCTGCTGAGAAATCAAAATATCTTTACTCGCACTACTATCAGATACATCAATGATTTCACCTTCGAGTAAGTAGTCCTTAAAAAAATCCCAATCGTAATCATCACTCACGCCTTTCAGAACGATACCTTCTAGTTCCGTTTTGGTTTTTATGATACCTGCTTTTTCAGCAAAAACTTGGACTTGTCGAATGCCTCCTTTGGTCGTTTGAGTGCGCCTGTAGTTCCACAACCTTCCTAAAAAAATGGTCGGACGACTATAAGAAACGGACTCTATGGTATCCAAACTTTTATAAAACTGTGTATCTCGATTGATCGGAACGACCTCAAAAGAGCGATTCGACTCAAAGTGAATCACCTGAATATGGCCCCAAAAGCCAAATACTTTACTACTAATCTCACTTTTGAAACCTGAAACAAAAGAAGTCGCTACAATCATCACGCATACACTCAATGCAATAGCTGCGATGGCTATCCGTATAATGATAGTAGAAAAACTCTTTTTTCCAGAAAAAGCAACTCGTCTAGCTATAAAGTATGGAAAATTCATTGAAATATTTTAATCGAAATGAGATAGGAGGCATTTAAAAAATGCCTCCTATCTTCTAATATTCATCAACAATTACGTTGAAAGTCTCAAAAATATAAACTATTCCGTCATTTCTAAGTATTCTTCTATTTTTTCTTCACGATAATATGGACGAATGACCAAACGCATCGCCCTATCATAAGTAAAATAATTGTACATCCAATCCATCAAAACAGCAACTTTATTCCTAAAACCAACCAAAGAAAGCAAATGCACTAGCAACCAAACAAACCAAGCAAAAATCCCATGAAACTTAAACCCTGGCAAGTCAACTACCGCTCTATTTCGTCCAATAGTCGCCATAGCTCCTTTATCTTTATATTTAAAAGGTTTCAATGGTTTATTTTTCGATTGTAAAGCTAGATTTTTAGCTAGTGTCTGCGCTTGCTGAATAGCAACAGGCGCGACCTGTGGATGCCCACGAGGCGTATTTTCTGCAATCATTGCCGCAATATCGCCAATAGCATATACGTTTTCATAGCCTTTGACTTTGCTATAAACATCCGTTTCAATGCGATTACCTCGCAGAATACTTTCTTTATCAATTCCTTCTATCACATTGCCTTTGATACCAGCCGTCCAAATCAATGTATCGGCTTGGATCGCAGTATTTTCATCACCATAAGTGACAATGTCGCCATTATAACTGTTTACTGTGGTATCGGTGAAAACATGCACATCCAACTCCTGTAAATATTTCAAAGTTTTATCAGAGGCATTATCTGACATTTGTTTCAAAAGTTGGTCATTGCGCTCAAATAAGTAAATATTCATCCGCCGCAAGTCCAATTCGGGATAATCATGTGGCAAAACGTATTTTTTCATTTCTCCTAATGCACCAGCCAATTCAACGCCTGTAGGTCCACCGCCGACAATGACAACGTTCATCAACGATTCTTTCTCCTTCGTACTATCAGTCAAAAGGGCTTGTTCAAAATTTTGAATAATAAAACTACGCATATTTAATGCTTCGGGTACTGTTTTGAGCGTAAACATTTTTTTCTGTACCTTATCAAAATTGAAAAAATTAGTCGTAGCTCCTGTGGCTATTACCAAGTGGTCATATTCGATCATACCAATATTCGTTTCAACACAGTTCTTTTCTGGCGAGATATGCGTCACTTCT
>CAYLSF010000934.1:0-3526 GCA_964385675.1 uncultured Saprospiraceae bacterium | reverse complement strand
CCTAGGCTAAAACAAAAAATCATTTCATTAAATGCTCGATACAATGATTTTTTAGAAAGAGAAGCAGAAGGAACATTGACTATTGATGAAGCAAGAAAAGAAAGAGTACAACTAGATAAAGGACTATTATTCTATGCTAACAAAATTTTTAATGAACCCAAAATATACAACCATATAACTCCTCAACAATTTAAATCTGCTCAATTATTAGACACGTTCAAAGATATATCTATTCAATATAATGAAGATAAAATAGATTGTTATGATTCCCAAATACAAACCATTTTGGTTCATAGTAATCGAAACCATGAAAAAGGATTAAATTGGTTTTGGAATATGAAGATATTAAATGATGCAGATGTTCACTACATAAGACAAGGAAATACGGGTATTTCTGGAATTGAAACGATTCTAGGTGGGTTAATTGAAACGGAAGAAGAAGAAGGGTTTGATTTAAGAAATGATGATGATGGAGTCGATCCTAATAAATTAAAAATATTCACTTCAAAACTTTTAAAACTCTTAAAAACTAAAGATATTTTTTTAGTGATTGATGGAGCATTTGAGGTGATTAAAAAAACGGATGATATTAATTTCTTACAAGATGTGTGGAATCCTATTTGTCGATCTATTGAGCAAGAAATGAGAAAAGATGAAGAAATTAATAATTCACTCATTCTATTATTAATACAGAACAAAGGAAAATTAAAGCCGACCAAACACCAATTTTGTAAAGAAGCCAATGAAAGCATATTGAAAAAACTCCCTTTACTGATAGAGTACAATGGATTTATTCATAAAGAGCCGACACAACAACATGTAGATAAAACTACATTTAAAAAATGGTTGCGTAATAATTATGATTTATTTTATAAAGAGAAGTATCCACGAACTAGCTCTAAATACAGATCACAAATAGCCTCAATGAGTCAAAAATTACTCTCATCATGCGATTGTGGGAATATAGAAAAATTATTCATGGCTATTTGCAATCAAGAAAACTACACCATTAAATCTAATAAACGAATTAAAGGAAAAATCAAATGGGAAATCATACCAATATCAGCAATAGACGATACTCTGGAAGAAGTCTAATGCTCCGAAATGATAAGCTAAAACTTAGTCCATATATACCAAATGAAGGGTTAGTAGAAGCGGTAAATCTAGCACTATTACTAAAACGTCCCTTATTACTTATGGGTGAGCCTGGCTGTGGAAAAACACGCCTTGCCAAAGCGGTTGCTTATGATTTATACAAAGAGGAATATAAAAATCATTATGAAGAATGGCGTATTAAATCTACAACTAAGGCTAAAGATGGACTTTACCGATTTGATGCTCTGAAACGATTATATGATGTACAATCGGGTGTAGATAAGACTCAAATTAACAATACTAAATTAGGAGAAGTAGGTAGTTATTTCCAAAGAGGAAAATTATCCCAAGCCTTTCATAAAAGCACAAAAGGAAGCCCCTGTATTTTATTAATAGACGAAATTGATAAAGCAGATATTGACTTTCCAAATGATTTACTAGGTGAATTAGAAAGTTATACCTCAATAGTAGAAGAAACAGGAGAACCTATACCCGAACCCGATGAAAAGCCACTTATTATCATCACAAGTAATAAGGAAAAAGAATTACCTCCTGCCTTTTTAAGGCGATGTATTTACTATTATATCGACTTTCCTAATAATCAACGATTAGTTGATATTATCAATGCCAATTATAACTTAGATAACAAACAGGAAAATTATGAAAAATTAGTCAATAAAGGAGTTTATATATTCAATTATATAAAAGCTAAAAGTAGGCATGCCACCAAACAAGTAAGTACTAGTGAATTATTGGATTGGGTAAAAGCTCTAATTGAATACTCTAAAAATCCAAATTATCAAACAATCATTAATAATTGGTTAAAAGATTGGAAACTGAAAAGTTTAGATTCACCCGATAATTTAGCAGATATAGATACTGAAATAGGACAGATTCCTTTTCCACAAGTGCTAATTAAAGACGAACCGAGTTGGCGAAGTCTTAAAAAATTAATGGAATTTCAATCCAATAAAGCAGAATAAACCCGATATGACTAATTTACCATTATATCAATTTTTTGAAACCTTACAAAAACATAGTAGCTTCTATGTAGGTGTAGATGACTATGCTATTTTTTTGGAGATTTTGATGCGTGAAATAGTCATAGAAAAATTACACTTCCTTAAAAACAGAGAAAAATTATTGCGATTATGCAAACTCTTATGGTTAAAGCCTGAACAAAATACGCAAGCATTTACACAAAATTTTGATTATGCTTGGAGTGTTTATCTATACAAAGAAACAATTGAAACGAATCCTGTACCTAATGAGACTAAACAAGCGGATAAATCTTCCGATAAGGTAGAAAATGAAAGTTCTCAACCAATAAATCAAACAGATGAGGATAAAGAAGATACTGTAGAAACAGATTCTACTTCCTCAAATACACCCCTTATTCAAGAGGAAAAGAGAACAGATGAGATTGATATTTTTCTAAACTTCTCAGATGCAGAAGGAAAAGAATTACGAAGTAATGAAGCAGATGATCTAAGTACTTATTTTCATTTTGTTCCCAACTATATCCCATATCCTCAAAGGGATATAAGTCAAATATGGCGTTCGTTACATAAAGAAAGAATAGTTGGTGTTACAAATGAAATAGATATTTCTAAAACTATTGACACTTATTGTCAAAGAGGGGCATTACAACAAATAATCTATCAACCAAAATTAAAAAATGAAGCTACGCTAATCACACTAATCGACATTAATGATGAAATGATCGCATTTAAAGCCTTAGCACAAGCAATCGCTAATAATGCTAACCAACATGCGAATATCAATAACGCTGTTTATTACTTTAAAAATGTACCAAAGCAGCTAAAACGGGGAAGTCAATTTGGTGATTATTGCCTTTACAAAAATCAAATAGAAACAAAGTATCAAGAATTATATACAATATTTAATCAAAAAGATACTGGCGTACTTATTATCTCAGATATAGATGCAGCTACAAACTATATGGATATCGACCGATTAGAAGATATAGAACGCTTTTTAGATGAGGTCAGAAAATATACACAAAAGATAGTTTGGCTTAATCCAATGCCACAAGATAGATGGAAAGGTACAAGTGCTGATATTTTACAACATATTATACCGATGTATGAAGCAAACTTAGAAGGACTACGACAAGCGATTCAGATATTAAAAGGAACTAAACACTGGATAACACCATGACTAATCAAGCACATAGCCAAGAAATCATAAGAAATTACCTAACTGATGTTCCAAAGCAATATCGGGATGGCAATTATCTATTTGCCTATTTAGCTGCTCATGTGATTGTATTTAGTCCTAATATGTTATATCAATTATGGTTAAATTTTAAATCTTACAAAAAGGCAGATACATTTCAAGAAATTCATATTGTTGCGATTTCAGATTTATTACAATCTGAGTTATGCTACAAAATAGGGTATGAACTCTA
>CAYLSF010000933.1:0-3541 GCA_964385675.1 uncultured Saprospiraceae bacterium | reverse complement strand
TATTATATTGATTATCAAACAGATATAATTAGGAATTCTTAATTCGTAATTCCTAATTTTTAATTCCTAATTCATATTACTTGTGTCTTTAATTGAATATATAGTCTTATTTTCATCCGTAGTCTTTGGCGGAAGTATTGCGTTCTTTTTTAATAAAAATGAAGATCGCTTTTTATCTCTACTACTATCTTTTAGTGGGGCATATATTTTAGGAATTACGTTTTTACACCTTATACCTGAGGCTTATGCCATGTCTGGACAACAAGCAGGAGTATATGCTTTGGTAGGATTTATTATTCAATTAGCCTTAGAGCAATTATCGAAAGGCGTAGAACATGGGCATATTCATGCCCTTCATCATCCTCGAAAATCTGTCGTTTTAAGTGTTATGATTGGTTTATGTGTGCATGCTTTTATTGAGGGGATGCCATTGTCTGGATATGAAGCTTTGCAACATCATCACCATCATCACGGACATGATCATCATCATGAAGGTGGTTTCAATCACTTATTACTGGGAATCATTTTACATAAAATTCCTGCAGCTTTTGCCCTTGTTTTATTGTTAGTTGTTTCAAAATTCCAAAGAAATTTTATTCTACTTTGTCTTTTCCTATTTGCAGCTATGTCTCCTTTAGGTGCAGCATTAGCCGAAGTCTTACAATTTACTGAAAATCAAACGGCTATCGCTTTATCTGTCGTCATTGGTTCCTTCTTTCACATTGCTACAACTATCATTTTTGAGACAGGTACAGATCATAAAATTCCTATGTTAAAATTACTCGCCATTATAGGGGGATTATTCATTTCATTTGTCACTACTAACAACATATTTTAATTATTGTACGTTTTTGTATCTGTTATGTAAGAAAAAGGAATGGTTAAGTAACATCCAAAAAATAACTCCGTCATTTGGTCGGCTGCTTTTAACTTTATATTTCGTTAAAAAATATAGGAATAGCTCGCTATTCTACAATTTTTCAACTCATCTAAAGCCAAAATCAACTCGCTGAAATGTCAGATTTGCTTTTTTACTGTTACTAAGTTGTATTTACCTTCCTATTCATTAAAACCTTTTAAATCAAACGCTTTACACATGGCAAAACTCAATCATTTTTTGCTCGTTGCCGTCCTATGCCTATTTTTTAACATTACCACTGCTCAAACCAATCAATTCACCATCAGTGGCTATATAGAGGACGAAGCAACAGGAGAAAAACTCATCGGTGCTAACATTTTTGACATTAAATCTGGAAATGGAACAAGCACCAATAATTACGGATTTTTCAGTCTAACACTTCCTAAAGATTCCGTTTATCTCAACATTACTTACATCGGCTATCAGCCTAAAAACTATCGACTCCTTTTGGATAAAGATGTCGAAATCAATTTTGGTATATCGGAAGGTCAAGACTTGGAAACGGTTGAAGTAACAGCAGACCGAGTCGATCGAATTGAGCAGCAAACTCAAATGAGTCGTATTGATATTCCGATTCAGCAAATCAAAAAAATGCCCGCTTTTTTGGGTGAAGTAGATGTCTTAAAAGTCATTCAATTATTACCTGGCGTACAATCAGGAAATGAAGGAACAAGTGGGATTTATGTGAGAGGGGGAAGTCCTGATCAAAATCTCATTTTATTGGATGGTGTCCCTGTTTATAATGTTACGCATTTATTTGGCTTCTTTTCTGTTTTTAATGCAGATGCGATTAAGAGCGTTACCTTAACCAAAGGTGGATTTCCCGCCCGATTTGGTGGTCGATTATCTTCCGTATTAGAAATCAACATGAAGGAAGGAAATATGAAGGAATTTCATGCGGAAGGTTCTATTGGAACTATCTTTTCAAAACTAACCGTAGAAGGCCCAATTGTAAAAGATAAAACTTCTTTCTTAATTTCTGGTCGTCGTACTTACATTGATATACTGGCTCGTCCTTTTGTCAATAGTGGTCTAGCTTCCGAAGGTATCGATGGTTCTATTGATTTATATTTCTATGATTTAAATGCAAAAATCAATCATAAATTTAGTGATAAAGATCGGTTATATGTCAGTGCCTACTTAGGAGATGATGTTTTTGGAACACGCTTTAAAGAAGATTTTGACGATGGCAGTTTTGAAAGTCGAGCAGGACTAGATTGGGGAAATCAAACCGGCTCGATGCGCTGGAATCGAGTTTGGAATAAAAAATTATTTAGTAATACGACATTAACTTACTCCAAATACAATTTCAATACAGGGTTTGCATTTGAAGAAATAGACATTGATCCACAAGGTCAAGAAGATCGTTCTGCTGCTGCGTTGAATTATATTTCGGGTATAGAAGATTGGGGAGGTAAAATGGATTTTGACTATATACCAAACCCTAATCATTATATCAAATTTGGAGCAGCAGCTACACATCATACTTTCACACCAGGTGTTTCTCAATTTAATATTGAACAAACAGGGGAAGTGGATTTTGATACTGCCGTAGGTGCACAGGTTACAAAAGCCATGGAATATGGGTTATATATCGAAGATGATATTAAAATTGGAGAAAAATTTCAAGCAAACGTAGGTGTTCATGCTTCTGCTTTTACGGTAGATGGTAAAACATATCCTTCTGTGCAGCCTAGAATTGGATTACGTTATATGTTGCCTCATGACATTGCTTTGAAAAGTTCATTCTCTACCATGACACAATTTATTCATCTCCTCACCAATGAGGGTGTGGGACTTCCAACGGATTTGTGGGTACCCACCACTAAAAAAATCATTCCAGAGCAATCGTGGCAAGCTGCCATTGGATTAGCAAAAACAGTGTGGGATGATTATGAAGTCAGTTTAGAAGGGTATTACAAAGAGATGAAAAACTTAGTTTCTTACAAAGAAGGGGCTTCTTTTTTCAATTTTGACAGTGATAGTAGTTGGGAGGATAAAGTGACGCAAGGTGATGGAGATTCTTACGGGGTTGAATTTTTGGTACAAAAGAAAAAGGGAAACACAACAGGTTGGATAGGTTATACCTATTCTAAAACCATGCGTCAATTTGATGAAATTAATGGTGGACTCCCCTACCCTTTCAAATATGATCGCCGACATGATATTTCTGTAGTTGTTTCTCATAAATTCTCTGAAAAAATTTCAGCATCTGCGGTTTGGGTCTATGGTACAGGAAATTCAATTACCTTACCTGAGTCCGTACATACTGGCTACGAGATCAATAATTTCAATTTTAGTAATCTTCCTTATTTCCCGACTCAAGTAGAAACTGCTTCTAGTAGAAATGCTTATCGCATGCAGCCTTATCATAGACTGGATTTATCTGTAGAGTTTCATAAACAAAAAAAGAAGTATAAGCGAGTTATTGTTGTTGGTGTTTATAATGCGTATAGCCGAGTTAATCCTTTCTTTATCAACGATGAAACTAGAAATGGACGACGAAGATTTGTGCAATATGGACTATTTCCTATTATTCCATCTATCTCTTATCAGTTTAAAATTTAAGTCAGTTGTCAGTTGTCAGTTGTCAGTTGTCAGTTGTCAGTTGTCAGTTGTCAG
>CAYLSF010000932.1:0-3542 GCA_964385675.1 uncultured Saprospiraceae bacterium | reverse complement strand
GGATTCCAAACTATATGTTATACAGCCATTTAGGAATATATTAATTCATCAAATTCGTAATTCCTAATTAAGAAAAGAGAATCACTATTTTCTAAAAGACACAATTTTAGAAATGACAAAATATAACTATCTCAATGGCGAAAAGCCAATAACGGGTTTTTCAAAATTGTCGAAACGGGGCAAGTTAAAATGGATAGCTGAAAATTTCTTTAAAGAGCCAGAATTGGTTGTTAATGAAATCATGAGCTTCTGGCATGAAGATGAAAAATTACAAAAAGTGTTTGATGGATTTAGTGAAAACACCTTGAGTAATTATTACATGCCTTTTGGCGTTGCGCCTAACTTTCTAATCAATGAAAAACTGTATTGTGTGCCAATGGTCATCGAAGAAAGTTCGGTGGTAGCGGCAGCATCAAGTGCAGCAAAGTATTGGTTAGCAAGAGGGGGATTTAAGACCGAAATTATTGCGACTAAAAAAGTGGGACAAGTCCATTTTTCATGGAAAGGGGATGTAGAAAAACTCTACGTTCTATTTTCAGAATTGGAAGAAAAACTACATCAAGAAACCGATCACATCACACACAATATGCGTAAAAGAGGCGGTGGGATTTCAAAAATCCAACTTCTTGATATGACGCATTTAGAGGAAGATTACTACCAACTTAAAGTAGAATTTGAGACTTGTGACTCTATGGGGGCAAATTTCATCAATTCCATTTTAGAAGAGTTTGGTAGAATTTTAACAATTTTCCTACAAGAACATCCTTCTTTTGAAGACCATGAACGGGAAGTGACTATCATCATGGCAATTCTCTCCAACTACACGCCTGAATGTTTAGTTAGGGCTTCCGTGCAATGCAACGTGGAAGACTTAGGAACTTTTGATGGTGGTAAAATGAGTCCAGAAACTTTTGCTTATAAATTTGATAAGGCAGTACGCATTGCTCGCTTAGATGTACATCGAGCGACAACACATAATAAAGGAATTTTCAATGGTATTGATGCGGTAGCACTCGCTACGGCTAATGACTTTAGAGCCATTGAAGCCTGTGGACACACGTATGCAGCGAGAGATGGTCAGTATAGAAGTTTATCTCAATCAAAAATTGAAAATGGTGTGCTTCATTTTTGGCTAGATTTACCTTTAGCTATTGGTACAGTGGGTGGATTAACATCTTTACATCCATTAGCCAAACGTTCTTTAGAGCTTTTAGGTAATCCAAATGCAGAAGAACTCATGGGTATCATAGCAGCAGTGGGATTAGCTCAAAACTTTGCCGCCTTAAAATCTTTAGTCACCACAGGGATTCAAAAAGGGCACATGAAAATGCACCTTATCAATATTTTGAATCACCTAGAAGCGAGTGAAAAAGAGGTCAAACAAGCCTTACAATATTTCAAACATAAAGTAGTTTCTTTCACCGCTGTTAGAGACTTTTTAGCCTTGATTCGTGAAAATCAAGCAAATGCAGATGCTGCTTTAGCATTGGTACAAACAAAAAATCATTGAATCGAGTTGCGAGTTACGAGTTGCGGGTTACGGGTTTTAAACTCGTAACCCGCAACTCGTAACTCGTAACCCGCAACACTCCTCCTCTCATCAAACTTAAATTTCAAGCCAACGGTAAACTCTTACTTTCAGGAGAATATTTTGTGTTAGATGGTGCTTTAGCCATTGCTTTACCGACTCAACAAGGTCAATCTCTTGTCGTAGAGACGGGTTATGGCATAGGAACTGCCATGTATTGGAAAAGTTATAATACAGAGCAAGAAGTTTGGTTTGAAGGAACATTTGAAATTCCAACGGGCAAGTGTCTTACGGCAAGTGATGAAAAAGTAGGTGAGCGGTTAGAAACGATTTTAGAAGCAGCGAGGGTATTGAATCCTCAATTTTTAACGACTGAGCAAGAAGGATTAATTGTTTCCACACATTTAGACTTTCCAAATGAATGGGGATTAGGTACAAGTTCTACCCTGTTGTACAATATTGCAGCTTGGGCAAATGTGGATGCTTTTGAATTGTCTAATGCCACTTTTGGAAGTTCAGGATACGATATTGCTTGTGCAGGGGCAAAAGGCCCTATTGCTTATCATCGACTTCCTAAGCCTACTATGGAACCCGTCTTCTTTAATCCAATTTTTACCCCTCAATTATATTTTGTCTATTTAGGTCAAAAGCAAAATAGTCGAGAAGGTATCGCTCGCTATCGGCAAAAAGTGGCTAACGCACAATCTGCTATTCAAGATATTTCAGTTTTATCCAATTTATTGTTAAAAGCGGTTTTACTAGAAGATTTTGAGGAGACGATTCGAGAACATGAAGCGATTGTTTCTACCTTTTTAGACCTACCTAGAGCGAAAAAATTATACTTTGATGATTTCTGGGGAGAAGTCAAATCATTAGGGGCATGGGGTGGTGATTTTGTGTTAGTCACGAGTAATCGTTCGGAAGCTGAAACTCGGCAATATTTTAATCATAAAGGGTTTGAAGTATTTTTAAAATATGGGGATTTGATTCGGAGTTGAGAATTGAAAATGGAGAATTGATAATTTATTGTTCTTCTGGAAAATCAAAAATCATCTGTGGATCTTGTAAATCTTCTGTGCCTTGATAAATATCTGCCATTTTTAGTTCAATATTTAGGGTTTCTAGTTTAACCGTTTGGTCTAAACCGCTATAAGTAGATAATATCCATTTATAATCTTCTATCTTTAAAAATACTTCAACAAAAGGTCGGTTAGCATCAATTAGTACATATTCTTTGAAAGATTGTAATTGCTAGTATATTCTAAACTTCTTTGAGCGATCAAATAATCCTGTTGCACTTGAATGTACTTCTGTCATAAGTAATGAATTCATCAGTCCATAATACCGTTCATCTTTGGTTTTCAATGCTCCTTTTATCACACATCCATCTGCGTGAACTGCAACATTAAAGGCTTCAATATAAATACTATGATTACCACTCATTACATTCACCTCTTTATCAGTATTGAAAAAGTTCATAAAAATCAAAGCATTAAAAGTACCACTTATTATACTATGGTTATGCCCTTCTTCGGTCATTAATCTTATTCTGCTATCAATAAATTCTCTTTTGGCCAATGGTAACGAAAGAGGCGGCTTTTTTATCTTTTTTGAGTAGTCCGTCTTGCATTAGGTCATTGTACATTCGGACTTTGGTGACTTCAAAACTACCTAAGTAGTCGGACAATTTTGAATGACAAATTTTGAATTTTGAATGATTTGAAAATCAATTAGTTAATTAAAATTTAAGTAATGAATAAATATGTCTGAGTACTTAAATTCATTGTGATATTTTGATTGGAGATATTGCTCTTAATCTACACCGGCTTAATGATTTGATTATTAGCTTTTTACGCTACAAACCAAAACCTAACATTAAGCCTTTTTAGAGTTATATCCTACAAAGTATTAATTCTTTTTAAAAAAGTGTACAGGAGTGAACCTAAAATTATATTTTTACTCTACTATAATTTATTATCAAATTATTCGACCGATAAAAATCAAAATTCATGAA
>CAYLSF010000931.1:0-3549 GCA_964385675.1 uncultured Saprospiraceae bacterium | reverse complement strand
ATGACTTGTATTTTTCATGATTTTAAATGTTTTAGATTTAAATAGTTGGAAATTGGGTTACTACTTTTTTGACATCTGACAATCAAATGCTCTGCCTTCTTAAATCACTTACCCCACTAACTCCTCTACCGCTCTTTTAGCAGAACGAGCTGCTACATGCACGCTACTCCAATCATCACTAAATCCATAACCATCTCCTGCGAAATAAACTTTACTATCTACGGATTCCGATAAGGGTTCCATATTTCTCCAATCCTCGTGATCAAAGATATAAGCACCTTTAGCGAATGGTTCTGCATTCCAGTTTTGAGTCGTATGTTTGATGTATTTTGCAGAGGCTTGATTATTGAATAAACCATCTAATTCTGCTAAAACTTGATTTTTGAAATCTTCGTCTGAAAGATTAGCATAGGTTTGTGCCGCACTACCAACAGTAAATATACCCAAGACAGAGGTATTAGAATTTTGACCATACGCCGCATCATAAAATAGTTTTTGACCTGCTGAATCCGGTACGACATCAAATCCAATTAAGGCTGGATAAAAGGTATCTGAAAATTCAAAAAATGCCTTAAATCCATCCCAAACCGTTACGTCATTTATCGCTTCTCGTTTATTATTGGGTAAAGCAGGTGTAAACGTAACATCCCCTTCTTGTAAAATTTTTACAGGTACAGTAACGATGACCTTATCCGCTGTTTTCTGCCCTGTTTGGGTTTGTACAATCACTTGATCTGCCGAATAGTCGATATTTTGAACGACTTCATTAAAAGTTATTTTATCTAATACTGAAGGAACAATATATTGCTCGAAAAAAGTCAACCAAGTTCCTCCTATAAATTTTCTATCTATATCAAACCCAATTTCTGCTACAGAAACTTGCTGACCATTGTATAGTCCAAAGTCTGTATTTGGATCATAAGGCGTTGTGGGAACATTCACAGAAACATTGATATCATTGACAATCTCATTAAAGATAGAAGTACCCATATGTAACCATTCTGCACCTAGTGGAATTGGGAATTCTGCAAAATCTGTATTGGTTTTCATGCGACCACCATAATTAGAAGACGCTTCTAATATTTCAAATTCAATATTTTGTTGTGCTAATAAATGTCCTGCGGCTAGCCCTGCTGCACCTGCTCCGATAATTAAAACTTTACCACCTTGTGGTAAGGCTATCGTATCATCGCAAGAACTAATCGTACTCATTAAAGGAAATCCAACACCTAATATGCTGCACATTCTTAAAAATTCCTTTCTGGTCATGGTTTTTATATTTAATTAGTTTCTATGAATGTTTTACTTACTATAAATTTGATTTCAAATATCGGTCACATTAGGGAAATCGTATAACTTATTCTTTGAGTGGTTGATTTTGTCCGCTGAGTGGTCTATCTACTTTTGCACAACAACCTTTTCAACGTGATTATTCATTTTTATAAAATAAGTACCGTTGTCTAACTCATTGATTGAAATATGACTTATGGTTGATTGATGTTGTTGCTCTATTATCAACTGCCCTTGTAGATTAAAAACTTGAATGAGTGAACCGATAGCTGTTTCATTTTCTACATAAAAAACATCTGTAGTAGGATTTGGATAAATGCGAGTTACGGGTTGCGCGTTGCCTGTTACGAGTTGGATATTTACAATGTTGGAATACTCGAATTGTCCATCAAAGTCGATTTGTTTGAGGCGGTAGTAGAGGTTCAGACCTCGGAGGTTTTGAAAACCTCCGAGGTCTAGATTATCGACGAACTGATAATCAAAAACTTCAGTAGTTGTGCCATTTCCAGTAACAAAGCCAATTGTTTCCCATTCAGAAATATCTGCTGCCTGCGAATTGTCTACTGCAAACTGCCTACTGCCCACTGCTCTCTGAATTTCAAAACCTTCATTATTTTGTTCAGAAGCGGTTTGCCAAGTAAGCTGAACGGTTTGATTATCTTGTAATGCTGCTTCAAAAGTAGTCAACGAAACAGGTAACACATTAGTAAAAACTGTACTTTTATAAGAAATGAGATAGAAGTCACTACCTCCGTTGGTACTTAAAGTGCTAGTACTAGCCGAAGGATCTATATCCAAAGAAGCATCTGTAAAAGAGCCAGCATAGTAGATATTTCCAGTATTATCTAGTTTGATTTCTTGATTTCCCATATTCTCAAATCCAAAATGACCTTGTAGGATACCGCTGCTGTTGTATTTAGCAACTATATTTTTAGATGTGGTATTCGTTGTGGTGCCTAATGGATTGATATTTTTAGTATTATTATTCTCACCATGTATAGCAACAAGTAAATTATCAGTCGCATCTACTGCCATTGAATTAACATAGTCATCACTAACGTCGCCATAACTAATGACCCACTGATTGATACCACTATTATTATATTTTGCAATAAAACCTGCATCTTGATCAGCAAACGTCACCGCAGTTCCAAGAGGATTAAGATTTGTAGGACTAGCTACATCTGCTAATGGTATTTCACCACCAATATAAATATTAGATTGACTATCTAAGACCAATGGCAATTTTTTCAAATCATTACCTCTTCCACCTCTTAAAAGACCAATATTAAATACCCATTGATTAATACCACTACTATTATATTTTGCTACTGCAAATCCACCATTACCAGAATTGGTTACAGAAGTAGTTGTTCCCAATGGATTAAAATCTATAGTGACATTATTGCTAAATAAATTCGAGAAGATATAAAAGTTACCACTATTATCTGTTTGAATAGTCGGTTGATATTCTCCTTGCGAAGAATTACTCAAAACAAAAGCCCACTGATTGATGCCATTATTATTGTATTTGGCGATATATGCATTTCTCGTTCCGGTAAGCGTTGATGAAGTACCTAATGGATTGATATTGACATTTGTACCGTCTAAGGGTGCATAGACATATAAATTGTTAGAAGCATCTGTTGTAATATCCATTAATCTGCTGCTACCAATATTAGCATCTACTTGAAAAATCCATTGTAATATACCGCTGCTGTTGTATTTCGCAAAAACATAATCATCTCCTGTGGCAGATATAGTATTGGCTATTCCTAATGGATTAAAATCCACATTGGTTTGGTCAAGATGAACAGCGATATAAACATCTCCATTTCCATCTACGGCTATTTGCCCATTCCAGACATTATTTAAACTAGGATTTCCATTATCAAATACCATACTCCATTGTAAGATACCGCTGCTATTGTATTTAGCAACGAAGGTATTCGCAGCATCATTAGGTGTTTGGTTGCTGGCTGTTCCTAATGGATTGAAATTGACCGATTGAGATTGTGAAAAAATTGTCCCAATTAAGTAGGTATTACCATTTCCATCTACCGCCATATCGTTGATAAATTCTTCGGATGTACCTCCTACGTTTAGAGCGAAATTGGTTTGTTGTGCTGGTAGTATGTTGGGTAGTAAGGCGATGATTAAGATGACAATTGTGTTTTTCATTGATTGATTTTTGAAAATTTTGGTATTAGGTATTAGGTATTGGGTACTTGGTATCGGATAACTGATACCAAATACCCA
>CAYLSF010000930.1:0-3551 GCA_964385675.1 uncultured Saprospiraceae bacterium | reverse complement strand
TCACCTCTAAATCTGCTCCAAATTCCATTTTGTTAGCAAGATTCAGATAGATATTATACTCCAATATATTTTCTTGTATTTCATGTTGTGTATATTTAATTCGAATAAATTTATAAATATTTAAATCTGTTAATTGTCGTCTTGTGAGTTCAAAAGACTTAGCAGAAAAGCGTTGACCAGTTTGAATAGCTAAAGCATCAAGTAAAGTCTGTGGCCTTACCTGAAAGTCCATATTTTTAGCTTTTATAAAAAAGTAGCCTTGTATTTCTGTGGTATCAAAAATGATATTTGCCCGATTGATTGGCGTATAATCTGTATGGATAAAAATCTTTCCATTAACATAGGGTTGATGCTGCGTAGAGTCCGTAGGATTAACCAATATAGCTTTGACATCCGCTTTTAAAATTTGCTGTGTGGTATCCCCTTCATATATCACATAATTAGGATACATATAAGCGTATCCCCTATTTTGCATCGCTTTTGCAATTCGATTCTTTTCTTGATTAAAGGAGGTTGTGCTAATCGGTTCTCCTTTTTTTATCAACGATTCCTTTTTAACCTCTTGTAGCATTTCTTGAATAATGGAATCTTCCGAAAGATAAGTCAGTCCATCTACCAATAAAGGCTTATTGGTATTTACGGTATAAGTCACTTGAGTTTTTTGTTCTTTTGTTACCGAATTTGCTGTAACTTCAGCATCAAAAAAACCTCGATTGTTCAAAAAATATTCCATATTCGTAACCGTAGAAGCCATTTGAGTAGAATCAAAAAGGATAGGTTTTTCCCCAAATTGATTAATGACCCATCTATTAAAAGCACTCGTATCGGTTTGACTTTTTTGCACGGCACGTTGATACAGCCAAAGCCTAAAAGAAGAGTTGGGTTCTTGCTTCTTTATAGTAGAAAGTTGATAGGCAAGGGCATTTTTTTCATCTTTAGTAAGGTCTTTTGTGGTTAATTCAATAGTATTTTTAGATAATAAGCGTTCGTTGTTATTCAAATATTTTGTAGTATTGCAGCTACTGAAAGAAGCTACAAAGCTGCTGATTATGAATATATAATGTATTATATAATATATATAATGTAATAAAAAGGATAAATTCCGTAACATGTTATCTAAAGCCAAAATTAAGTACATCAATTCGCTCAAACACAAAAAGTACAGACAAAAGTATAACAATTTTGTGGCAGAAGGAGATAAAATTGCAAGAGAAATTCTGAAACATCAACCTAAAGCGATTGAATTAATCATTGCTACGCAGCAATGGGCTGATAGTCAACAGTCTATACCTCAATATTTAAATTCAAAAATTAATATCGTTACATCTAGTAACCTTAAAAAAATCTCTTCATTACAAACGCCAAATCAAGTTTTATTTATTGTACAGCAATTGATAAGACCTACTATATCTTTAGAAAATCAGTTAACACTTGTGCTGGATAGGATTCAGGACCCGGGCAATATGGGAACAATTTTGAGAATAGCTGATTGGTTTGGCATCAATCAAGTTGTCTGTTCTGCGGATTGTGTAGATATTTATAACCCTAAAGTAGTACAGTCAACTATGGGGGCGTTTTTAAGGGTGAAAACCTACTATCAAGATATAGTGAAACTTTGTGAACAGACACATTTACCAATATATGGTGCGGTCTTGCAAGGTGAAAATTTATTCAAAATAAAACCACCTAAAGCGGGTTTAATCGTCATTGGAAATGAAAGTAAGGGCATTTCAGGAGCTTTACAAAACCAATTAACACATCGGATTACAATTCCGTCGAACGGAGGTGCAGAATCTCTAAATGCTGGAGTGGCTACGGGAATTATTTGTGCAGCTTTTAGAAACTTATAAAAAAAGCCTGCTGGGGTCAACAGGCTTCAACTGATAATCTGCACTTTACACCAAAAACAATTATCTTTTATATTTCGTAATTTAATTTTTTCACCAGTTTCAAATCACTAATCACCAAATTCCAATCGCTAAAAAAAGCCCGCCTATTTCAACGGGCTTCGGCTGATAATCTGCACTTTACACCAAAAACAATTTACTTGTTTCACTTTACTATTTTGTTAAAAAGGGAGTGTTGTATTACTTCATTTCTTACTCCGTAAACGGATCAGAAAACTTTTCATCATTTATAAAACTAGGATCGGTAAGCGTATTTAAAAAAGCGACTAAAGCATTTCTTTCATTTTGATCCAAATTCAATCGTCTCGGTTGACCATTATTATTCCTTAAGCGATTGTCTAAGTTTGGATGTGGTTGCACACCAGAATTATAGTGTTCTACAACCTGTGCTAAGGTCTGAAATCTACCATCGTGCATATAAGGTGCGGTCAATTGTATATTCCTTAGCGAGCCTACTTTAAAGTCACCATTTTGATTGTTATTCCCAGTAACTGCCCCTACCCCATTGTCTGCATAGACGACATCTAAACCATTATTTCTCGCATTGGGTCCCACAAAAGACTCTGTATCATGACAGGGTTCGCACCCGCCTCTTCCTAAAAATATTCCTTTTCCTTGATTCTCTTGCGCTGTAAAATTTGGGAATGGATCATCTTCATCATTGACTTGTGCCCTTCCCACATCATACTTGGATTGATAAGAAACCATCGACCGTACAAACTGCGATAAGGCTCTTGAAATTCGTTCACTCGTCACTAAATCATCACCAAACGCTAATTCAAATAAATATTGGTAATATGCTTCTTCCTGTAATTTTTCTTCTAATTCGGGTAATGTCATACCCATTTCTATATGATCCTGTATGGGCATAAGCACTTGTGTTTCTAGGGTATTCGCTCGTTCATCCCAAAAGAATCGACCGTTGTTATAATATTTGGAATTTGCTAACCCCATGGAGTTACGCCCTGTAAGTCCGCCATCAAAACCTACACTAAATTGTCTGCTATCCGAAAATCCATCTTGAGCCCTATGGCAAGAAGCACAAGAGATACTATTGTTTGCAGATAATTTCACATCATAGAAAAGTACACGTCCTAGTGTTGCCCCTAAATCTGTTACTGGATTATTATTAGGCGTGTTATCAATATTATCTAATTGATTAAAATGATTCGGTAATTGCACATTCGCATAATTATGCGGTGTAGTCGGTAGATTTAATCCTGCAATTGGATTGATTGTCGTTGTTCCATTATTGCCATTGTTTCCATTATTAATGTTATCAATATCGTCATCCGAAAATATATCATTATCATCTTGACAACTCGTAAATACAAGCAAGCAGACGAATCCTAATACAAAGAATTTGTTCATAATGTTTATCGTGTTTTGTGAGTGAATAAATGCTTCTAAGTATTAGTACTGCTTATATGTTATTCGTTTTGATGAAATTGAAAATTATAGTCTTGTAAAAATTTTCATTCTGATTTTATGCTTGTTCATGAGTTTAGTCCAACTAAAAAATGTAAACTTGCGGTTGAACTAAATTATTTAAAAAAAAAAAATCTGATGTTTAAAACTGTCTATCTCATTTATGATTTTATTCTTGAAATAACTTCACTTTTGCTTTCAATACTCCATTAGTAC